>JAFGNQ010000023.1 GCA_016926925.1 Candidatus Aminicenantota bacterium | reverse complement strand
CAGCTTCGTAAATTGTCAAAGAGAGACACAATCTTGGCACTGTTCATTAAATTTGTCAAGAGAGATTTCCGTTTCCGCGATGCAGCTTTGGAGGCAGGTAAAAAATGCGGCTGCGTGCGAGGCGATTTTACTACAAATTCTTCGTCACAGCCCACTCGCGGTAGGCCCACTGCTTCCTTGCCCGTGCAGAAACCTCGGCTCGTGAACAAGCCAGGGGCCTGAATTATTCATAAAAACTGCCGATACTTATCCACGTCCTTCTCTAACGCCAACGGCGGGAAATGAGAAGACGAATGAAAAGCGGTCCCCCGATGATGGCGGTGATGATACCGACCGGTAACTCCGCGGGAGAGAGGATGGACCTGGCGATGGAATCGCACAAGGTCAGAGCTGAACCTCCCAGCAGAAAAGAACAGGGAAGAACGGTCCTTTGATCGAATCCGCTCAAGCGCCTTACGGCATGAGGAACGATCAGGCCGACAAAACCGATCGGTCCTACAAATGAGACAACAGCTGCAGTTGCCAGACCCCCTCCTATAAATATGTCGCTTTGAGCTTTCTTAGTATCCACACCATGTCCCAAAGCCATTTCTTCACCTAAAGCGATATGGTTGAGATCCCGGGCGTGATAGAACAAGAGGAGAAGCCCGGGAATCAAAAGCGGAGCGAGAGAATAGAGATCTCGGAAGCCCACGACATCGATCCCGCCCATCATCCAGCGATGGTAGAGAACCAGGACATGGGGACTGGCCAGGTAACTCAGGAAAAGAATGAGGCCGCCGCAGATGATACTGATTGTGACTCCTGCGAGAAGGAGGGTGTAGACGGACATGGCCTGCGGCCGGCGTGCCAGGGAATAAATGAGGGCCAGGCACGCTCCGGCACCCAGCAGAGCAAAGAATTGAATGGAGCTGAAAGGTCCCCAATTGATCCAGAGAGATGGTACGGATATTGCCAGAAAAGCTCCTAAGGCAGAGCCCCCACTCATGCCGATCGTGTACGGCTCGACCAGAGGATTGCGAAAAAGGACTTGAAAAGCCGCCCCGACCACGGCCAATGTTCCTCCGGCAAGGAGAGCCAACAGAACTCTGGGAACTCTCTGGAACCAGAAGATATGGGCATCCGTACTCAAGGTTCCCTGGCTGAAAGCAAGGACATCTCTGGCATCCAGGGGCTCCGGACCGATCCAAGGCGTGATTATTGCGACTGCGAGAAAAACCAGCCCATAGAGGAGAATGACTTTAGCCTTCACTCTTTTCCTCCATTGATACCCTGGGAAAGAGCACGGGTCTGTCCGTCTCCGGATGGTGACCCATGAGCACGGATTCTCCATAGACAAATTGGATAGTGGAAGGGGTCAGAACTTGATCCGGAGGGCCGGAGGCGACAGGCTCCCCTTTAGAGAGGATGAGGAGACGGTCGCAAAACAGTGAAGCAAGGTTGATCTCGTGAGTGGCGATAACGATAGCCATGCCGTCCCTAGCCAGCCCTTGCAGCAAGCGAAAAAATTGGACCTGATGATGGATATCGAGAGCGCTTGTCGGCTCGTCCAATACCAGGATATCGGGCTTTTGCGCGAGTACGCTCGCGAGAAAAGCCCTCTTTTTCTCTCCTCCCGAAAGACGAGAAAGTGAACGATGGCGGAATGCATACATCTCAGTAAAATGAAGACTCTCTTTGATTGCGGCATAGTCGCTTGCATCCAAAGTCCTCAATCCTCTGGTGTGCGGGTAGCGTCCCAAACGCACGATTTCTTCGACCGTGAAGTCATAGAGGCTCAGGGTTTCCTGGGGGAGATAACCGAGATACTTGGCTACGGTACGCCGGTTGAGCTTGGACAGATTGTGTCCCCTCATTATGACTGTACCCCGGACGGGAGAGAGAACTCCTGCCCCAATGCGCAGGAGCGTGCTTTTCCCGGATCCATTGGGCCCTATAATACCTAAGAGCTCCCGAGGCGATAGTGTCAAAGCGGGCACTTGCAGTTCCCATTTCGAATCGGGAAAGCTGTGATGGATGTTGTTGAACTCAAGCATCATCAAATTCACCGAATACTTCCGGATGGATGATTTGTGCGATTCGGAGGACGGTCTGGGCTATGCGTACACCGGGAATAAGAAGAAAGTCCTCGGTCATGTAGTATATTCGCCCCGATTGAACTGCGGGCAGCATAGACAATTGAGACCAGTCCTGGGTCAGCAGCTTTTGCTTGTCTTTGCCGACGCCGCCAGGAATGGCTTCGATGATCACTTCCGGCTGCCGTTTCACAAGAGATTCCTTTGAGATTTGAGGATACAGGCCTATGGCATCCTTGAAGATGTTTTCTCCTCCGGCCAGTGTCGCCAACTCGTGGATAAATGTGCCGGAACTGGTCGTCATCAGGCCGGTGAGATCTCCCGGTGTGTGGCCGAGTGAAAGGAAAACCCTTGTTCGCGGAAGCAGGTGTGTCCGCTCACTTACAGATCGGAGTTCCTCCTTGATTTGGGTGATAAGCGCGGCTGCCTTATCGGAGGCATTCAGCTCTGTGCCGATTAAGGCTACGGCGCTCCATATATCCTCGAGGGTATCAATCTCGATACTTAAAAAACGAATGTTACTCTCGGCACAAAGTCTGGCAATGGAGCTGTTCTTGCCTTGAAGTATGAGAAGGTCGGGACTAAGAGCGATGATTTTTTCTTTGTTGGGATTGATCAACCCCCCCACTCTAGCCCTATTGTTCGCTTCCGGAGGATAGGTGCTGAAATCGCTGACCCCGACGACTCTGCTGCCGAAACCAAGGGCAAAAACAATTTCCGTCATGCTCGGAGCGGCGCAGATGATCCTTTGCGGTATCGGTCGCTGTCCGCCGGTTTCATGCTGTTTTGACCGCTCGTCCGATTTGCAGGAACAGAAACATAGGGCTAAACAAAAGACCATCACGACAGTTTTTAGAAGACAATCGACGCGGTACATTTCTCTCACCTTTCACCTCGTCGGGTGCGAGATCGTCCTTCAGGCAGGTCTTCTGGCTTCCGGATCGTTCTACTCGCTGCACCTTCCCATCGGAACCTATTCCGACAGTGGCCTGTTGCAGCTTTCGTCCCCCCCGGCATGTGGATGCCGGGCCTTGCTTTGGGGGCAAGGAGTCACAGAGGCGGGTCCGCTGCCGTCTTTCACAGCATTCCCTTTTAAACCCTGAGGGTACCTGAAAGATGTCTGCTCTTTTTTGGCTACTCAGCTAAATATTGATTATTATGGCAATGAAATCGTTTGTCAAGTACAGGGAGGTGCGTGTAAATACGGAGGATGCCGCTTCACTTCTGTGATGGCTAATAAAATGGGGAAGACGAAAGTGACATTGGCCGTGTGTTTCACATGGTTAGGGTGGTGAGGCCTTCGGCGAAACGAAGGATGCCAGGCCTTTGATATTGTCATTTGATTTGAGATCATTGCGGGAACGGATCTGTGTGTCAAAATAGAGGAGGCTACCGATCTGCCCGAGGAGAAATCGGTAGCCTCAAGGGGATGGATTAAATGATTAGGGGATCTATTGTAAATCCTTCGAAAAAAGGAGGTGTAAAAAGGAGGGATTGCCTCCCTTGTATGCCCTTTTTCTTTCTTGTCTTCGCCATTTCATTTAGTTATACGAGGGAAACGACAAAAAAGTTTCTTATTTTGTAAAAAAATATCTAAAAAAGGTGAAAAACTGAAATAAACCGGATAAATGGATTATCGGGAGGTTGCTTTCAAGGCATTCAGAATGCGACTCATCAGAGGCAACTGGAAATCTACCTTCTATGCTGTCAGCTAACACACTGATTTGAAAGGAAATAGAAAAAGATTAGCTTCTTTTTTCTTGTTTTGAGGATCCCCTTTATGACCGTTTCTATTATTATACCACAGGAAATAGTCCTATTGCAACAAAAAAAAACAAAAAATTTACATTAGCTGGAAATAGGGGGTCGGATGCGCTTTTTTTAACTTTTTAGACCTGGTTTTGGCGTTTTTTAGCGGAGAATAAAAATTGTTCCTGTTTTGACTCCAGGATTAGGTTGCATTAGAATGATGACAATACATTCAGAGGAGTCGACAAATGGAGAAGGATGCTTTCCGAAAGTACGGACATGAATTCGTCGATTGGGTCGTTGATTATCTGGAAAACGTTGGCAAATATCCTGTACGTGCCCGGGTCAAACCGGGTGAGATAGCCAATCAAATTCCCGACAGTGCTCCCCAGGAAGGCGAGCCGATGAAAGCCATATTTGAGGATTTTGAGAAAATTGTCCTTCCCGGAATGACGCATTGGCAGCACCCTTCCTGGTTTGCCTATTTTCCCGCCAACAGCAGTCCCCCTTCTATTCTTGCCGAGATACTGACTGCCGGAATGGGCGCCCAGTGCATGATTTGGGAGACCTCCCCGTCAGCCGCAGAACTGGAGGAGCGTGTTCTGGGCTGGCTTCGTCAGATGCTCGGTCTGCCCGAGGGAATGGATGGGGTCATTCAAGATACGGCGTCCACGGCTTCTCTCGTTGCCCTTCTAACGGCCAGAGAAAGGGCCACCGGGTTTAAATCGAACAGCGAGGGGCTCCGGGAGAAATTGACCGCATATATTTCGGAAGAAGCTCATTCAAGTGTAGAGAAGGGGGCAAAAATTGCCGGCTATGGCAAAGATAATTTGCGACAAATCCCTACGGATACAAGTTTTGCTATGATTCCCGGAAAGCTTGAGGAAGCGGTCATTGCCGACAAAAAGCGGGGATTTAAACCGGCGTGTGCCGTGGCCACAGTAGGGACGACGTCTTCCGGCGCCATAGATCCCCTGGTTCCTATTGGCATGATCTGCCGAAAACACGGACTGTTCCTCCACGTGGATGCCGCCTATGCAGGTACAGCAGCGATCCTCCCGGAAAAGAGATGGATTATTGAGGGTTCCGAATATGCGGACAGCTTTGTGTTCAATCCCCACAAGTGGATGCTGACCAATTTCGATTGCTCTGCTTATTTTGTCAAGGATGCAGGAGATCTGATTCGAACGTTTGAGATCCATCCCGAATATTTGAAGACAGGTGTTGACTCTCTCGTAAAAAATTATAGAGACTGGGGGATCCAGTTGGGCAGGAGGTTTCGAGCGTTGAAGCTTTGGTTTGTGCTCCGCTATTACGGTGTCGCGGGGATCCAGAAGATGGTTCGAGAGCATATCCGCATGGCCGATATGTTCAGGGAATGGGTGGAAGCACATCCGAGTTTTGAACTCATGGCTCCTGTTCATCTAAGCCTGGTCTGCTTCCGGATCAATGATGGCCGGAGTGAGGATGTGCTCACCAGACTGAACAAAGATCTTATTGAGAGGATCAACCAGACGGGACAACTTCTGCTGACCCATACTGTGCTTAAAGGCAAGTTTGTGCTGAGGATGGCCATCGCAGCCCGTGCGACCAAAGAAAACCATATCCGGCAGGCGTGGCGGATCATAAGGGAGGCAGCGGAAGATCTTTTGAAAACGGATTAAGATCCCTTCCGACGGATATCTCTCATTTCCAGGGCATTTTACAGAGGAAGATCACAATTTTCAGGGAAGGGGAAAGTCGATGAAATTTAGTGTCGAAAAGAACCTTTTTAACCAATTCCCGGGATTGCATATCGGTGTTCTTGCTGTGAAGGAAATCGATAATCGAGGTCTGGATGAGGACATTCTGGGTCTCATTCGAGAGCTACAGTTGAGGATCAGAGAGGAGTTCACGATTGATACGCTCTTGCAGCACCCGAAAATAGCCGTGTGGAGGGAAGCCTATTCTTCCTTCGGAGCCAAACCGAAAAAGCATCCGAGTTCGGTGGAAAGTCTCTACAGAATGACTCTCAAAGGGAGTGATCTCAGACACATCAACAAAGTCGTCGATGTCTACAACGGTATAAGTCTCAAGCATATGGTTCCTGTGGGCGGGGATGACACCGCCCGGATTGAGGGCGATATTCGCTTGACCGTTGCGCGAGGGGGCGAGCCTTTTCGGGCGCTTCATGCCCTTAAGGATGAAGCAGCGTGCAGAGGGGAAGTCGTCTACATGGACGATCGGGAGGTGCTCTGCCGGAGATGGAATTGGCGAGAGTGCGACAAAACCAAAATGACGGAGTCGACCACTGAGGTTGTGCTTGTCGTTGAAGGTTTGCCTCCTGTTACGCGCATGGCAGTCGAAGCGATTGTCTCAGACTTGAAAAACCTGGTGATGAAGAGCTGCGGCGGCAAAAGCCGTCATGCGGTATTGGACGGAGAGAGCCCGGCTTTCATTCTCTAGTGCAATACAGGAAGGATGCCTTTCAGTTTTCGTGTCAGCAGCAAATCACAGGGCAAACGTGGGTGCTCATCACAGTTCGTTTTGGTCTTTCATGCTATCGCGTTGCGCAGCCTCGATCCAGCCAAGCCGGATATCCATTTTTTGATCGCGCTTGGTATACGGTTTTATATCCAGCAACGGTGTCCCCTCGATCATATCGATTCCGGAGACTTTCAGAATGTTCCCTTGTCTTTCGATGAGTTTGACGACCGTCATTCCGATCAGGTTGGGACGGTGAGGACTGCGCGTGGCGAAAACTCCGTGGGGCTTGGACTCGAAGGGGGGGTGAGCCGTCAAATGTTCTTCGGAGGACTCGTGGAAGGAAAAGAGTACAATGAGATGCGAGAATCCGTCGATATCTTTGAGGCCTTCCTGGAATTCCTTGAAAATTTCCAGTTTGCCTTCGATGGATTCGAATGTTTGCGCATCATTCACTCTTGACTTGGGTATGTCGCGAGGTTTTCGGAAAGGAGAATGGACGACGCCAATGGGCTTAAGCTTGATATTCATGAATTTCCGCCTTGGTAAACTCCATATTTTTGATCGGGTTTCGCCACGTTTTGTCTCGCTTCGGAACTCTGATGAGATGGCTGGGACAGCGGCAGTCGGATGATCCAAAGCCGATGATGGGAAGGGATGCGTTGCAAGTCAATAACCGGAGTTTGGCTGCGGTCAGGCATTCCTCGAAAAAATCGGACTTTATCCAGATTTCCTCGATCCGAGTGTGAGGAAGAAGATAATCGATGTGCCAAAAGGCTTTTTTTTCTTTTCGAAGGTGCCTTTTCAGCCTGGCTGTGAGGTGCTGTCTGGCCCTGCCGACATAGAGGTAAAGCCCGGGAAGAAGATCTGCTCTGCGCAACCGGCCTGCTTTGATTCCTCTGGACCTACTCAGACGGAGTGCGAGAATGTAGAGACCTCTGTCCCCACCGCCTGCAGAGGACCCTTTTTTAAGGGCAGCCCCGCTGACTTTCCGAATTCTTTTCGGCGCTTCATTCGTCATAGACATACGTCAGCCAACTCTCGTAACGCTCGATTTTTCCGGTGACCGTATCGAAGAATACTTCCTTGATCTGTTGGGTCAGTTTGCCTTTTTCGCCCGAGCCGATGGTGTATTCCCTTTCGGGGGCGCTCCGGTCTGCTCCGTCGGTCACATGAGTGATGGGAGTCACCTCGACGGCCGTTCCTGAAAAGAAGGCTTCGTCAGCATTAAAAAAGTCTTCTTTTGTGATCGGCCCAACCGATGTCCTGATGCCCATGTCTTGGGCAATTTGCAGGATGCTCGTTCTTGTGATCCCCTGGAGGATGGACGCGGATACGTCATTGGTGTGGAGGAGGCCGTCCTTGACGATGAAGATGTTTTCACCGGCGCCCTCGGCGATATTTCCTTCGATATTCAAGAAGATGGCTTCGTCGAATCCCATGGAACGTGCATGAGCCCCTCCGATGGTCGAGAGTGCGTAAAGACCTCCCACTTTGGCGGTCATGTCGAATTGGCTGTGATGGATGCGCCGCCATGGAAGAATGTAGGTATGAACCCCTGTTTCCGCTTTTTCACCGAGATAGGCACCCCACTCCCAGGCTGCAACAGCCAGTTCTACAGGACAGTGTTTGGGAAGCAGACCGAGGTTTCCATAAGAGTGGAAGAGAAGCGGCCGGATGTAGGCGGAATCCAACTGGTTTTCCTTGATTACGAGCTTGATGACTTCTTCTATTTCAGTTTTGCTGTAGGGCACGGCCATGCTCAGAATAGAGGCCGAATGGAGGAACCTATCCAGATGGTCCCCTAGCTTGAAAACCGAAGGTCCATTAGATGTTTTATATGCCCGGATTCCCTCGAAAACGGAATTGCCGTAGTGAAGCGCATGGCTCATGCTGTGAACGGTAACTTTGTCCCAGTCATGCAACTTTCCCTGGTGCCAGAATTTTTTTGCCTTGGGAAAGTGAGTGTTATCCAACATTTTGACTCCTTTGTAGAAAGTGCGGCTTAAAAGCCGGTAATCCTTTGCTCAGGTTTTTCTGACATGAAAAACGGCAAATCCGCCTTTGCCGAATCCCTTTTGGGGTTCCTCGACAGTGAGAGTATTTTCAGGCGAATGAAAGAGCGTTTGATATGAGGAAACGATTTCCCAATCCGTTTCATGAAGGAGTTCCCTGATTTCTTCCGCGGTGAAAAAACGGGCGTATCTTACGAAACGGCTCTGATCCGCTTTCATAACGATATGACGACCCCATACCGTATCTCGGTCTATAATCCCTGCAACAAGCGTAGCGCCGGATTTCAGTATCCTTCGCGTTTCCTTCAGCACCAAATCGGGTTTGTCCACGAAGCCCAGTGTTGCCACTAAAAGAGCAAAATGGAAAGTTTCGTTTCGAAAGGGCATTTTTTCGGCCACGGCTTGGACAACTTTGATGGATCGGCTTCTGGCAAGGCGGAGGGCATTGTAGGCAGGATCCAAGCCGTATTCCACACGGAAATGTGAGGCAAAACGACCCGTACCCACTCCGATCTCAATACCCCGGCCCGACAGCCGGATTGGTGCGATAGCTTTGATTTCGGAGGTGTATACCTCAGGATAGCGGTCGTACCATGCGTCGTACTCTTTGAATTTTTCGTTAAAGATCTCCACTGCTTCAAGGGTCATAAAGCTACTCTGGAATCGTAAACTCCCAAGCACACCAGACGTCTTCCGGGTGGGGGTCAGGAGGACATACGAGACACTTGGTTTCGATTCGGGGATCAACGGCTTTGGCAAAGCCGCTGTACTCGATGATGCCGACGGATTTGCATGGGAAATCGGGCAGCCCCTGTCGTTTTCGTGCATCCTGGACGCGGCATCTTTTCATATGGAAGACGCACCGTGCCTCACTCGCCTCCAGGACTTCCTGGACGTTGATATGGGCGTACAAACGGAACTTAAGGCACTGGATGAGGGCTGGGATACCGCCCCCGGGAGTGATCCCGAGACGCTGCATGATTCGTTTGGCTTCGATAGCCGTAAATTTTTTCCAGGCGACTTTATCCAGTTCGATGGCCGTATCGATACCGAATTTGTCTTCTACGGCTCGAAACCAGAGGCCGTCATGGGCCAGCCAATTTTTTGATGCATCCACCAAAAGGCCGAGGACTTCCTCCTTTGTAAAATCTTTGAGCTCCTTCATAATGTCCTCTCTTTCTAAAGGGTGCGTCCTTGTACCGAGAGCTCTCATGGTCCTAATGCCCGTCTTCGGGTTCATAGTATGTTTTGCCCTCGTGTGAGATATGTTTGATCTGTTTTTTCTTCATGAGAAAGTTCAGATACTTTAAGACTTCATCTTGATGCTTACCCAAAGACGCGGATAAATCGAGGAGGGTGACGGGCCTTCTCCTCACTGTTGCCAGAATGGCACTCTCCAGGCCGGACATGTGGGGTCTTTGTTCTTTTTTTGTGAATTCGGCTATGATTCCACAATTTTCACCGAAATCTTTTTTTATTTTCTCGAGTTCGCTGAAAGACAGAGGCCGGGCGGCTACATCAGCCGGAGGCCGGATAACGGTGTTGAGCTGAACCTTATCCGGCTTGATTCGGCTGACAATCTTTTTTAATTCACGGATGTGCGCAGGGGAATCGTTTATGTTTTTTATCAGCATGATTTCCAGCCAGATTTGACCTCTGAATTCCTCACGAAAGAATTTCAATCCTTGAACGATGACATCTAGCTTGAGTGATTTATGAGGTCGATTAACGCGAACGAACATTTTTTGAGTGGCGGCATCGAGGGATGGGACTACAAGATCGGCGGCAAGCAGTGCCCTGCGAACGCTCTTTTTCCAGAGAAGTGTGCCGTTAGTTAGGACCGCAATCGGGATATCCGTCATTTTTTTTATTTCACGGATGAGCTGCCCGATGGACGCGTTCAGTGTCGGCTCTCCGGATCCGGAAAATGTGATGTAGTCGATGTTCTGACCTGATTGAAGGGCTTTCTGGATCTGAGCGAGCACGGCCTCCATCTCGAAGAAAGATTTTCGGCGTACTGTTTTTTCGGGTGTGGGGCCGAGTTGGCAGTAGAGGCAGTCCAGTGTGCATGTCTTCCAGGGAAGGATGTCAACGCCTAGGGAATACCCCAAACGCCTGGAAGGCACGGGTCCATAGACATGGATGCGGGCTTTCGGGCTGTGTGATGTGCTCACGTGCTAAGCTCTATCCTTATAAACTTCGATGAAACGCCTTAGGGAACGGTCGTATGTTTTTTCGACATCATCAGGAAAGAGACAAGCCGGGAGTTCGTTCATATTCCAGTGATACTGAATGCACTCACAGCAGATCCCCTTTCTGCTGCAGGGTTCCCAGGTGCAGTTGCAGTGTTCCAGATTTTGATTCGAACGACAGTCTTTCATGGTGCTCTCCGTGAATTGTTCCGGCTTCAATTTTGATTTTTCCTGTAGAGCTTTTTCCAGCCGGAACGCTGTTGATGGAGACAGTCGGCCAGGGCGCGCCTGAGTGTCTCGGCTGCGAGGAATGCGCAATGAACATTGCCTTCAGGGAGACCTCCGAGGCGCTTCATGATCATATCCCCGCTGACACTGGCCAGGGCTTCTGTGAAGGACTTCCCTATGGCAATTTCTGTGGCCATACTGCCGCAAGCCAGAGTGGCCGCACATCCATCGGTAAGGAACGCACACTGGGAAATCCGGTCTCCTTCGATCCGGATAAAGATCTCCATGGTGTCGCCGCAGGTACCCTTCACCTTGCCATAACCATCAGGATTCTCCAGCGAATGGAAATTTTTCGGGTTTTGCCAGCGCTCGATAACTTCTTCCGTGTATTCCAGCCTTGCCTGCTGCATGATTTGTTCCTGCAGCTTTCGGGCAAATTCCTCTAGATCTTTGTCTTTGGGCATTTTTTACCTAACCTGCTCTTAAGCTAATTATCCGTTAGCATCAAACATAGGAATTGGCCTTCCTGTTAAGAACGCCGTCGGCATTGATGCGGTATTATATCAAAAACATCCGCATTAGGGAAAGATTAGCCGCTTGTGTTCGCCCGAGGACCAACATCTCATTTTTGTTCCATCAAAGAGGTGATCACATCTCGAACATCTTGGATGGAGAAGCCGTACCTCCTCCGAAGGCGCCCTATGTGTTCGTCAATGGAAACATGGGAAGGGAGACCTAGTTTTTCGGCAAGGATGTGCGATGAAATTCCTGTGCGGTCTTCCAGGTCCCGAAGGGTCATTCGACCGGTAATCAGTATGCCCGAGGTATCCTCAGCCAGCCTCCCCCGGATCAGTTTATCCTCGTGCTCCTTTTCAGCATGTTCCGGTGCGCTTTCAAACGCCGTCTCTTGCCCTTGGCTTATTTTCTCTCTGTAATGCTCTGAAGGCGGTAAGGTTTCATCGGATTTGTTCATCAGGTCTGTGACGATGTCCCTAAATTCCACGAGAGTGATTCCATACTTTTTCCGGAGCTGACCCAACGTCTCATCTCGGGAGGTGCTGGAAGGCAGGCTTAAGGCCTCGATGATTTCTTCAGAAGCCACACCCGTGATTTGCTCGATATTCTCCAGTGTTAACTGCCCGGTGATGGTGATCCATTCTCCCTCCCTATCCACATAGTCTTCAGGATAGAATGTTTCACGGACAGCACCTCCGGATCCTGATCCGTAGTCAGCGTATCTCCTGGAGTTTTTCGGGGTGAAAAACCAGAACAGAACAACGACGATAAATGCACTGGCGATAGTGGACACCAAAACGGTCCGCCATGATCCTTTGAACAGGTTTTTAGACTTTCCCTTGATCCAGCTCCAGGCAAGGGTGAGATGGATGATGACCAGAACGACGAAGGCCAGAGATAGATACATATGGATGTCTCCCCACTGGTGTCTGTGCAGCCCCAGCAGGTATTTTTGGCTTTCACTTACGGACGGCCCCTTTGGCAGGAAAAAGGCCAGAAGAATTCCGATAAAGGAAATGCCGAAGATGCACAGAAAAAGGAGCGTGTCCACAATATATTGCCAATCCGTTTTCTTCATTTTTCCTCCTTGTCGACTCTATCGTCAAGTTTATGCCGGATCTCCTTTGTCCGGTTCAACAGTGCCTGAGAGAGACATTTTGAGCGCGCCGCACCGCATTCTGATCCCGCCGGTGTTTTCAGGGCCGATATAGAATTTCTCGCTTATCGGCTTATGCCTTCAAAGTCGGAAAAGCCGAACGGCCTGAAGCGTGGCTCCTATCCTTTTTTCAAAATGCGTCCGAGCAAAGATAGGATAATCTATTCTCTCCGGCATGCACTGCCCGTAGAACAGGGCGGAGTCTCACAACGCTCTGTGCTTCCGCAGCACGTAAGTCCCTTTTTGGTTTCGTTCCCGAGCCGTACAACCGACGGAGTCGATAGGATCTTTTTAAGATTTTTGCTTTGACAGCTGCTGCAGACAGGTTCAGGAAGGTGACGTGCCGAGGGGACGTAGATTTCGTTTATTTGCCCGCAGCTCATGCATTTGTATTCGTAGATAGGCATGATTGCTCCGATCAACGCGTCATCAAAGCCCTGCATTTCGGGCAGCGTGTTTGTTGGCAGGGAACGCCCACTTTATGTGCCGCCCTGTATCCGCAGGACGGGCAAATACACTCGCCTCCCGGACCTAATCCTCTTCCTCCCCCTCTACCTCGGCCGCCCCTGCTGCCGTTTTGTTGTTTTCCTTGCATGATCACCTCTCAATTGTATGCTTCCATGATTTTTTTGTCTTCTTTCATCAAGTTGGGAACGAGCGCTTCCATCTTCATCTCCTCCCAAAAAGGAAGTTTCTGATGCGCCTCAAGATATTTCAGGGGAATGGGGTGCGTGCCCACCACTACGGGGATGCCGTAGCGTGTCTCGATGAATTGTTTGAACTGCTGGATGCTGGGACATGGGGGATATCCGACGACAAAACCCGTCGCGAGATGGATCACTTCAGCCCCGTTTTTTATCATTTCCTCTGGGACGTATTCGATATTTCCCCCCGGACAGCCTCCGCAGTAGGAATAGCCGACTATCTCTACTTCTTCATCCTGGGGGTAGATGGAAAATGCCCCGACTCTCTCTCGCAAAGCCCTGAAGCATTTTCCCCCTCCGCAGTCTTGGTAACGGCCGCAGATAATTATGCTTATTTTTTTCATGATATCTCCCGATATTCTATGATGCTAAAAGTCAGGTCTTATCAAGTATTTTTTCGACAATGCCCATGAGGGCTTTGCTTGCCGGAGACTCCGGCATCGTCTCTACAAAGGATTTTCCGTCATCCCCCAAAAGCACGATTTCCGGATCCAGAGGAATGCTTCCCAAAAACGGAACAAGCATCTCGGTCGCTGCTTTGGCGCCGCCTCCTTCTTTGAAGAGGGCCACCTTTTTTCCGCAGTGCGGACAGATCATGCCGCTCATGTTTTCTATGACTCCGAATATCTTGAGCCCCAGCCTGTGGCCGAATTGGATAGCTTTTTTCGAATCCATGAGCGAGACTTCTTGAGGCGTGGTGACGATAACAGCTCCGGTCGCCGGGATAAGCTGTGCCACGGATAGAGGTTCGTCTCCTGTGCCCGGCGGTGAATCGATAATGAGCCAATCCAAATCACCCCACATCACCTCTCCCAAAAATTGCTGAATGGCCTTCATTTTCATTGGACCCCGCCAGATAACCGGTAGAGATGGGTCTTGAAGCAGAAAGGACATGGAGACGAGCTTCAAACGTTCGTTGACTTGAACGGCTTGGATTCCGTCTGCCGATACATCCAGTTTTTTCCCTTCCACTCCCAGCATCTTCGCCAGGTTGGGACCGTGTATGTCGACATCCAGAAGTCCGACCTGCAGTCCTTTTCGGGCGAAGGCAGTGGCCAGGTTGGCCGCAACAGTGCTTTTGCCTACGCCGCCTT
>JAFGNQ010000169.1 GCA_016926925.1 Candidatus Aminicenantota bacterium | reverse complement strand
GCCCCGAACGCTCCTTTCCACTTCTTCAGATACCTCCGAAACAGGTCCTCGGCCGTCTCAGAGCCGCATAACCTGAGAGAACCGCTGCCTCCTATAGAACTTTTTGTCATGGGTGTTGCTAAAGCTTTCAATGACGCCATTACGCCGGGGTTCACCGATCGGGAAAAAGACAGGGGTAACCCTGCAACTGAGGCACAACCGGATGACTGGGCCAAGGGAGATTCATGAGATCTTCTTAAAATATGTCCAATCCATGAATCCTTTAGGATAAGTCTTACATAAAGCGACGTTTCCTGGTTGTCAACAAAAAACAACGTGAGATATCTTTTGGAGCCAACCCGTTTTACACCAAAATTCAATTTTTCCTTTAATTTTTTGTTATCTACGCCTAAGACAATCACTCCACAGAATACCGGCAAGTTTCATTTGAAGAAACTCGCATTTCTATGGGAGTTGCTCTCTTTCCCTTTGACCTGCTGCCCCGGCTTTGTTATAAGTTTAACCCTTGATCCTTAAGAAGGAGGAAACAGAACGATGAATGCCGAAAGCCCTTTGAAAGACAAGACGATTCTAGTGGTTGACGATGAACCGGATGTCCTCACCACTGTAGCTGAAATCCTTGATCTGTGCCGTGTGGATACGGCAAGTGATTTTGAGACAGGCCTCCAGTTGATTCTCAAGAACACCTATGACGTCGTGATCTTGGACATCATGGGCGTCAACGGCTTCGAGCTCCTGAAGAATGCCGTTTTGAGAGGTTTCCCGTCTGTGATGCTGACAGCCCACGCTGTGACCCCGGAGGCGCTCAAGAAATCCATCGAACTCGGAGCTGCCTCCTTCCTGCCCAAGGAGATGATGAAAGAGCTTAAGGAATTGATCGAAGAGGTGGTTCTGGGCGGTGGAAAACGCCTGTGGTGGTTAAGGTCTTTGCAGAAAACAGGCCCTTATTTTGAGAGGAAATTCGGATCGGATTGGAAAGAAAAGGACAGATTTTTTAAGGACTTCGAAAAATCGCTTAAGCAAGTATGATTTGAGGCAAACGATCACATCCGTGATCCCGAGTCTGCAAGGGCTTGTCCACTCAGTCGCTCTTTAATTTATCGATCATCCTGATAAAGGCAAGAGAGGCTTCGGACAGATTTTTGCGGGTGAGATAACCGATCCCATACTCGATGCAAGGCGAGCATTCCAAAAGCTGAATCTCCCTGAGACGCTTCTTAGAGAGCTCTTCAGTGATTTCGTCCCTGCAAAGAAAGCCGACTCCCTCATCCTGCTGAACAAGCTTCTTGATCAGAGCAATACTTGCGGTTTCTATGACCACTTTCGGAGATACCTTGAAATGCCCTAAATGCTCAACGATGATATCTCTGGTGGCTGAACCTTTGATTGGGGCTATGAGGGGGACTCGGTTGAGCTCGGCTATGGAAATCCTGTCTCGCGGCAGACGTGTGCTTTTGTAGGCTGCGATCAGGGTAATTTCCTTTCGCCCCATGAAACGCATCTTAAGCCTCGTGTCATCGGGCCGATAGCGCGCTACGACAAGTTCATTCCTGTGATCCAGAATGCTCTTCACCATTTCAGAGGTCGTTCCCCGATCGACAATGACCTTAATGCCGGGATATTGAGATTGAAAGGCGGTGATAAGCGTCGGCATGACATCTATGGCAGCTGTCTCCGAACATCCTATTCTCAATTCTCCCGACTTTCCTTTACTGATCTCTGCAATGAGCACTTCCAGGTCATCAAGCTCTTCGAAAATCTTTCGAATCTTTTCGAAAACGGTTGCACCGGACGCGGTAAGACACATCGCATTTCCCGACCGGAACAAGAGTCTCAAGCCCAGGTTTTCCTCTAACTGCTTCACCTGCGACGTGACGGCCGCAGGCGTGACCATCAAGTCCTGTGCTGCCTTTGTAATGCTCTTTGACTTTGCGGCGGAATAAAACGATCTTAGCTGATTCACATTCAGAACCATGCACGCATCCTCAATCGTACGCTTTCGAACTTGACGCCTCTTGCGACAGATTTTTAGTTTTTCTTAAAATGATTTTAGTTTTTTTGTATTGTGATGTCAAACAGACCGATTTAAGAATAAGAGAAAGAGAAATCGGACAAGCCGGCTTCGGTGTTCAGGGAACTGAGATATCCGGTGGAGTGCAAAATAAACAGGAGGGAACGACATGGCGGACAAAGTTTATGATGCGATTGTTATTGGGGGAGGACACCATGGGACGATCATTGCCCCTTATCTTGCTAAGGCCGGAATGAAAGTGGGTGTTTTTGAGCGGTTGGATCATCTTGGCGGGGGTGCGGTCACGGAAGACGGACCGGCGCCGGGGTTTCGAATGAACTTCTGTGCCAATTGGACGCGATTCTATGCTCATCATGCTTACAAGGAATTCAATCTTCGAGCCGAGGGACTGGAGTACACTTTTCCGGATACGAATGAAGCCATTGTCTTTGATGATGAAACAGCCTATGTGAGCTACGCCGCTTTTCCGGTCGTGAATACGAAAACAGGGGAGACGAAGTTCAGCGAAGCCAACACTAAAAAGACTTATGAGTCGATCGCCCGGTTTTCCAAGGCCGATGCAGAAAACTATCTTCATCTAACCAAAATATATGAAGAAAAATGGCGGCCCGCCTTTCGTAGGCATAGATACTCCCCGCCGACTCCATGGGGGACCCCTGATGCCCTGGAAGAACTTTTATCCGACCCTGAAAGCGGACTGGATCCATCCATGCAATTCATGACCTGCAAGCAGATTGCCCACTATTTCTTCGAGAGTGACGAGCTTAGGATATTGGCTCTCAGGGGCTTTATGACCTCGGCGGGTATCTTTCCTGATGACGTGCCGGGTCTTGCGCTTATCATTGCAAATATCCACTTGGTGCTCGGGTGGGAGCCTGCGGCTGTTGCGAAAGGCGCGTCACAGGCCATCACGGATGCTCTCGTCTCAGCCGGCAAAAAGCTGGGTGTAGAATATTTTATCAATTCTGACGTAGACAAGGTCATGATAGAGAATGATAGGGCCAAAGGCATACGACTCACTGACAGCACCGAAGTCGCGGCGAAGCAAATGGTCGTGTGCGACATTGGGACCCCTCAACTGTTTCTTCGCCTCCTCGAAAAAAAGCATGTCAATAGTGAAATGAAACGCAGGCTTGAAGCAAATCTATATGATAGGGGTCACGTTTTTTGGGGGACTTTAGCGATCCACGAACTTCCCCAGTACAAAGTCGCAAAGTCCAATCCGGATATCAATGCCACGCCTCGTACCTATTGGGCGCCTAAGGATCTGGCATATATGGAAAATAAATATATGCACGAACTCTTTCTCCTGGGCATGGGCTCCAAGTTTTTCTGTCTCACAGCCCCTGACACGGTCTGGGACCCCTCCCGGGCACCGGAAGGCAAGCATACGGTCCTGTTTGAGGAATACTCTTGCCCTGCCCCTTTTTACTCCAGGCGGGAGTGGCGCCAGATGGCAGATGAATTTCTGAATTCCCTTTTTCAGCAATGGGCGGAATACGCCCCAAATATGACAAAAGACAATGTCATTGGATCTCGTGTGATTACCCCGGTGGATCTTCAGGACACCCATTTGGATATGAGAGACGGGTCATGGTGTGAGGGGAGCATGGCGGCATCTCAGAGTGGACGTTTCAGAGGGGTGCCTGGGGGTTTTCGGACGTTTATCAAAAATATTTATATGTGTTCTTCGGCTATGACTGGTGGCGGGGGTATCGGACGGGG
>JAFGNQ010000168.1 GCA_016926925.1 Candidatus Aminicenantota bacterium | reverse complement strand
TTAATCAAGTATCGAGAAGGGATCTATGAGGCATTGAATACACATTACGTGCCTGATCCTACACAAGACCCAGGAGTCATCTCGGCATCTCAACTGCAAGTCACGATCCCGGACGAAATTACACGGCTGGGAGGAAATCTCGAAGTTAACGTAGAAGTGCAGGAAGGCACAGGCATTCTCCATCTCTCCAATCCAGTCAAAATAGACTGTATCGGTACAACACCTAAAATTGCCACCATATCACCAACCTACATAAGAAAAGGCACGGAAGACGCAACGATAGCCATATACTCCCCGAATGAGCCGACTGTGATGAATTGCTTCGAAGGAGGAGGTGTCCATACGGAAACAGTAGTCAGCATTCGAACTGCCGGAAGCAAAGTAGAACTACGGGATTATCCTGTTGTGGAATGCTGGGAATGTGAAAATCCTGTCTTTAGGGATTTTCTTAACGTAAAAATCCCGCCCAGCTTGACATCAGAAGTTCAGGACTTGGAAATCAAAGTGGGCAATCCCCTGGAAGGGGGTGGATATACTTGGAGCAATTCGGTCATTTTATCGATCGTTTCGGAGACGGTCCGACCTACTTTTGAAGCCTTCCCAGATACGCAAATAACATCTTTTTCTCTTGGGGCTTCATATGGTAAGCAACCGGGCATAGCTTGGCAGGGGATCGAAGGGGATGCTGAGATCACGGGATTTGAGTATGCCATATTGGAGAGCGGAAAAATCCCCAACGAATATAACTGGAGATGGCTGGACAAGACAGTAACTCACATTTTTGACATCAGCGAACTGGAAATTGCAGATGGAATCGAAGTCTTTTGGGTAAGAGCCGTGGACAGCAAGGGAAGGCCCGATCCCACGCCAGCCAAGACCGATCCCTATGTGATTGACCGTGTTATCGAACTGGATATTCGATTGAAAAAGATAAGAATCGATGATGACACGGATATTGGGAACTGGAATCCCGGAGAAGTGTTTTTCGACTGGAATACGGATTTTACATATACAATTTCTGAACTTGCATGGACGAGGACAATACCTGAGTCTGGAGATGGTCTTTGTGCACTCAAGAGTGTCTGGCATATGAACACGGGAGATGAGCGGCAGATAGATATTCCTCTCTCGGATTTCAGTGGGCCAATGTCTACCATCAAATTCGAGTTTTTAGACAATTCAGCGGAAGCACAGATTCATTTAAGTGTGCATGGGTATGACTGTGACGACAAGGATGAGGCCTACAATTGGCCAAAATTCAGGGATCTGGGCAATGTGAGTGAGTGGATTACTGTGAAAAAGACGGAATCAGGATATGCGTTAGATATAAGGAAGTGGACAGGATCAGAATACGCAACTGAAAATGTTCCGAATTTCGGAATAGGAGATACGTATACAAGTACAAACTCGACAAAAGGAATTTCCGGTCACCCCTATGTCGGAGCTTACACCCTGTGGTATTCCATCACCAGGCTGGATTGATTTCCTATCGTTCACAATGGGGAGGCTGATATTTTCCCTCCGAGAGCACCGCCGATACATCAAAGAGGGAGGAATTTTTTGAGATAGAATAGCAGGGGATTAAAAAAAATAGAAGGAGAGAAGTTATGCAGAAAGATAAAAAGTGTAAAGATTATGGTTTGGGAGTTTTCCCGGTCTTCGTTTGTCTCTTGGTTTTCCTGTTCTGGATTCAAGCCTGCCAAGCGAATCAAGAAACGGATAATCTAGAGCCCCCGGCTTCTTCTGAAAGCGAAGAGAAGTTTGCAGAGCCGGAGTTTGTGAAAGCTGTCAAGAGTGGTGACCTTGAGGCAGTAAAGATGCTGATAGAAGGGGGCACCGACATAACAGCTAAGGATCAGGAAAGCGGATATCCCGTCTTCATCCTGGCGGCCAATGAGGGACATGTCGGTATTGTACGGGAACTGATTGCGGCCGGCATCGATGCCAATGCCGTTCGCGACAATATGGATGCAACAGCACTCCATCATTCAGCCTGGTACGGGAAGGTCGAAGTCGTCAAGGAATTGATAAAGGCAGGAGCCGATGTCAATGCCCGGGATTCATCTCAGAAAACACCTTTGATAGAGGCAGCCCAGCCTTCCGGAGCAGGAACGGGGCGGCCGGAAATCATCCGAGAACTGCTAAAGGCAGGTGCCGATATCGATGCCGCCGGCTCACGCGGAGAGACGGCTCTTATGGCTGCCTCTCACGGTCTGCCGGAGGTCCTTCAGGAGCTTCTGGATGCAGGGGCTGAAGTCAATACTGCTAACGACACAGGGCAGACTCCTCTGATGCTGGCTTCACAGCTTGAAAAGCCCGAAAATGTCCGGACTCTTCTAAAAAAGGGGGCGGATATCAACACTCAGGACACTTGGGCTAAGTGGACGGCCCTCCACTGGGCATCGGATTACGGGAATCCCGGTGTGGTTTCGCTCCTTATAAAAAGCGGTGCCGATGTCAACATCAAGGATAAAAACGGCAAGACAGCTCTCGCTATTGCCAACGAAAAACAGCATGCGGAAGTGGCAAATATCCTCAAAAAGGCAGGAGCTAAAGAAGAATAAGATCAAAACAAAGTGAACCTGGCCGCAATGCAAAAAATATCATCCGATCTTTTTACTTATCTCATCACCTTCGGATGAGCCAACGATAACTTGAGAGACTTAACCCTTCCGCTTTTAAAGAGCATCAAAAGTTTGAAGAAAACGGGGAGGTCTACGGAATTTCGAAGCCTGTTCAAAAGCATAGGCTAATTTGATGAGAATCGGTTCGCTGTAAGCACCTGCGAAGAAAGAGATTCCCACAGGAAGCCCGAAAACATAGCCGGCGGGAACCGTGATACTCGGATAACCGGCCACGGCGGCGAATTCAGAGCTGCCTCCAAGGTAGTGATCCCCGTTCACCAGATCTATCGGAGAGGGGAGGCCTATTGTCGGAGCGATTATGGCGCTGAGTCGGCACTTCTGCATGGTGGCGTCGATGCCTTCGCTTCTTGCCAGGCGATGGTTGTTCTCAAGGGCTTTGATATAGACCTCTTCGGTGAGTGGCCCTTTTTTTTCCGCCATGATGAAAATCTCCTGTTCAAAAAAGGGCATTTCCTTTTCTCTGTTTGCTTCGTTGAATTCGATGATATCCTGCAGTGTCCGGACAGGAGCGTTGGAATCCAGTTTAGCCAAGTAAGTGTTGAGGTCCGCTTTGAATTCGTACAACAGCACCTCGAATTCGGAATCACCGAACTTTCCGCTCGTTCCGATATTCGCTGGATCGACAATTTCGGCACCGGACTGCTGCATGATATCCATCGACGCATCCATCAACTTGTCGACCTTTTCATGAAAACCAAAGGAGTTCCTGGC
>JAFGNQ010000167.1 GCA_016926925.1 Candidatus Aminicenantota bacterium | reverse complement strand
GGACGCCGGACGTAGTGGTGCGTCTGAGCGTGACAGCATCGAGCGGATACTTGCAAGGCTTTTTGGAAGTGGTTGAGCTGGTCGTGGCTATCATTACGACGTCCTTCTCAGGAACGCTGCTTATGACCTTGTCCACATCCCTGAAGACCTCCGAAGGCACAGGAGGTATTTTGTTTATATCTTCTATTGTCTTGATGTCATTCGGTCTGACGTTGTTCACTTCCGCGTATTTCCTGTACTCCTCGCAGTTGTTGTAATGATGTTCAAACATCTCCTTCAAAGCATCAAACTTCAGCTTTCCTGCCGTTTTTTCGTCCAGATGAAACGGCTTCGGATGCTCTAATACCGTGTCTGATTTTGTTTTCATACATTCACCTCCAAAACATCATCCCCGCAATCGACTCATTGAGATAATACAACTCCTCGTTGGCCTTTCTCACGTTTTCCCCGGCTGTGTATATCACCAAAAACGGCTTGTCTTTGAAATAACCGATGAGAGCGTCCCTTTCCTTGAAGATTTCCGAGCCCAGGGTCATCAGCCTCAATGCGCAGGACATGAATATACCGAATTCTGGTTTTTGTTCTAGCTTTAGTATATCATTCGTGGCCTTTATCATACTTTTTCCGCTTATCGAGAGCGTGAATACCTTATCTTTCTTGAACTTTGACATGGACATCAATGCATCCTTCAGTATCATGACGAAAGGCCGTATCATCAGCTTGCCATTCTCCATGACACCGCAAGGGAAAAACGGAAACCTCTTCAGAAAAGATTTTTCATCGAATATGATGTCTTTGGGTTTATTGAAAACCCTCGGAAATTCCTCCGAAGCCGGCTTGTTGTTTATTTCGAAAACTATCTGCTTGTTGCCGCTGATTTTGGTTATGGCGAACTCTTTGTCGACCTCCGCTCCGTGGCCGTAATCCGATTCGAACTTCAGGTCTGTTGCCATCCCAAGACATACTACGCTGTTGGTTAAAACGGATGTATTGAAAAACTGGAAATTTCTCGACATCTTGACGTTGTCTATGCTCGATCCGCCAAGAATATTGAATTCAGGCAACATTTTCAGCATTTCGTCTAGCACATCTTCTTCCCTTCCTATGCTTTTCTGGATCAGAAACTGGCTGATTCTCATGCCCCCCCTCACCATTTTTGACATGGCGGTAGACTTGATAACCCCCCGCCCCACCCCCGGTATGTTCGGGATTTCTGTGCCCGATATAATGTCGAACAAAAACCTGCCTTTCCACCTACTGCTTTTCAGCCCGGCTTTCAGCATTTTTGCGCATTCCTTTGCGGCACCATCGGGATTCCTTTTGGTGTTGCGGCCTAAACCAACCGCAACGTCCATGTTGGGATAGTTCAATGCCATGACGGTCACGCCTCTCGTGTAACATCCTTCCGGTGTGGTAAAGCCGGCAACGGTTCCGCCCACCAGCGGAGAGTCTGAAAACTTGGATTTTATTCCGGAAATTATTGTCTTGAAATCTTTCTCATAGTCGATCGTAGCAAAAAGCAGGATGAATTTTGGCTTCTGGACCGCCATTTTTATTTTGTTCACGAGGTCCTCGGCCACCTTTCTGCCTTCCCATTCCCGGCTGACTTCGACGCATACCTCAAGCTCAGACATGCCATCTGAGGTCCCTCTAAATTGGTTTTTCATGCTTTCATGATCTCCATTATAGACCTTCTTGAGCTTTCTATTTCGACTTCAACAAGCCCTCTGTTCGCCAAGGCAGGTATGACCACGATTATTGCCGTTCTCGGGCTTAGAAAATACATGATGATTTCGTGATCCTTGAGTTCGAAATAAATCTTGGAAAGGCCATGAGTGTAAATCTCCTGAGAAACTGAGAACAGGTCATTGGTCACCCTTTTTATCAGCTCCCAGAGGGCAATATTCTTGAGCTTTATCTTTTCCGGAGTTATTATTTTCCTTCCTATAGGCTGGTGCATCTCCAACAAACAAGCTTCCACGTCTTCCAGCCTGTTAAGATCCTCAAGAATTTCCTTGACTTCCTTTTTCGGGGCCATGCTCATGCTATATAAAATATTACTAATCCATTTTAAAAGTTTAAACACGCAGATTTTCGATAAAATCGCATATTTTCTCAGAACAGCATCATAACGGTGGCTGACAAGTGACAAACATTAAATAATACGGTAATGATAATATTATTATGAACAAGGCACAGACCGAGGTGGTCACGCTCGTTTTGATATCCGGGATAATTATTTCACTGGTCGGCTTTGCCTGGACGTGGGGGGTGCCGATGATAGAAAAGCGCTCGACTGTAGTGCAGTTCACTTCAGCGGTCCTGTTCATGGAAAACCTGGACAAAAAGATAACGGATATGGCCGGCACTTGCACAACACCTGGTTCTTGCTCGGAGACACTTGACCTTCCGGTGCCCGGTGTTATAGTCGTTGACAAAACAGGCAACTCGATCATATACACCCTCAGTATAGACCAGCCACTCGTAACCGGCAGCGAGGTGCTTTTCAACACGGCAGATAACGGGACGGTGTCGCGCTACGGCGAGACTCCGGGCGTTATAAGCATGGAAGGAGTGAACAACGCAGGTCGGTACACGCTAATTTTCTCCCTCAGGTACAGGGAACTCGACAGCGACGAGCCATGGAAAGGTTACAAGATAGTTTTGACCAACCAGTCCACAAAGCTCAGCGGAACCAGCAAAATAACCGTTTCTTACGGGAGCCACGAGACCCGCTCCGGGATGGCAGCCAACGGGGGAGACCTTATATTGTCAAAAATCAAAGTGCAACCCATATGACCCTGAAGCTCAAGGGCCAGACGATGGTTTTTGAACAGGTGCTCATTTTCGGCATAGGTGTAGCCATTTTCGCGGCTTCTTTCGCCCTTTTCATAATGTATCAGAACCACTATACACAAACATCGTCACAGAACCAGCTCACCGGGGTTAAGGAATACGTGCTTTCCAGCATAATCAGGATATGCGAAAAGGAAGACGTAAACACTTCGGTGATACTGAACGTACCACGGACCATAGGCAACAACTACTACAAGATAAGCCTTTCGCCTGAGGGTCTTAATCTGACGATCGAAGGAATTGCGAGCGACTACTCACCGCTTTACAATCTGAATGGAAGGTTCGATTTTAGCGGAATGGCCATCAGCGATCTGGGCAAAATCGTCATTTACAGAATGGGCAACGAAGTTTCTATTGACAGGCAGCCATGAACTACTCACAATTCACTTATCTTTTTTTTGCTGTTTTGAAAATGAGAATATATTTTATCTAAAATGGAGTTAAAACCTTACAATTTGTTAGTCTATTTTTCGATAAAAATTTCTAGGCCCATTTTTTGTTTCTTTTTCACCGAAAACTTCTAAAACTTCTTTACTTAAGTTCTCTGCGAGCTTTTCATTCCTCAGATAAACTATTTGAACATTGCTCTTTATATCGAAAACCGACTTCACGAAATTATTTACACCCACAGTGTTCTTTTTCATATGACTTACAGCCTTATCGAATATGTCAAACAGCCTTTCTGATCTGTAAATTTGTATTATCATATCACCCAAAACCCCGAAGTCGTAAGAATATCCAAGCTTTACGCCGCATTTTACATTGAAACCGAAGCTTCCGCAGAAGTTTGCGGCCCATTTATCAAAAATAGTGTTTTTTGAGAACAATATGTACATATTGTCCCTGTTTTTTGCCTTCTTGAATGCAGAATACATTTCCTTTGGGTATATCATAGTCCACCAGGAGCGGTTCCAGTATGAGCAGCACAAGTCTTCTTTTTTTGCGTTTGAGAGATTTTCCTCTATGAACTTGAGTATAAACGTGTTCATCTCAAATTCGCTGTTGAAATTGAGGACTTTTGCGTTTTTTGCTCCTTTTAAAATTTCCGTACTTGATTCATTTTCGTATCGCCTTTCGACAACTTCAGCAAATTTTTTTACATCCTTTATCCA
Source organism: Candidatus Aminicenantota bacterium (assembly GCA_016926925.1). The sequence continues at coordinate 1,174 of JAFGNQ010000167.1, read as the reverse complement.
ATTATTGCTTAAAATATATTTATTTCCCATTTTTTCAATCACAGAAGATTCCAACAAATTGTGGATTGTCTTATGCGCAGCCTGATATGATACGTTAATGCCCAAGTCTTTTGTTCTGTTGTAAATTTCCTTGATAGAGAGCGGCCATTCATTTGTCAGTATCAATATAACTGCATCCTTAACGGTTTCTGGCCTGCCTATGGATGGGATGGTAACATTCATCGACATAATAAAAAATTAAATCATGAATTTTTAAACTTTGAATGACCGTAGGTGCCAACCTGAAACCAATGGCCTTTGCCCGACGGCAAAACATAACACCTTTGAATAAATATAAGAAGCGGAGTTCAATTATTATACAATACGCGCTTGGCGGCGGATTCTTATGAAGATGAGGAAGATCACGGTTGCAAGGGCTTCTGGCGCTGGTCTAAGGCCCAATTTCAAGACCAGAAAGATAGTGGGCAAGCTCAAGAGCGGCTATTTGCTGAGCAAGAGAAAACCCAAAGAAGGCGGCGAATCCAGCAGCACCAAGGAAACCATGATGGTTTTCGGCATGGGGCAGCAGTTCATGCCAGGTTTCCCGGGAGCACCCGGAACAGGCGTCCCAGAAGAGGAGGTAGCAAAAGAGTCTCCCGGCATCGCTGTTGAAGTGTCAAAGATACCGTCACCGCTCACGGCTCCCCTTTCCAGCGAGGAGAAGGAAATGCTCAGGGGCATGGACGAGAAATACCCACTCATACCCGAAAATCCCGGCAGGAACGAGAAGATTTACGCATACGCGAGGATAAAGTGGGATCCCACCAAGAACGAGCTGGTTTATTTCGTCGTGGAACCCCAGCTGTCCGAGAGGGAAGACAGAATGGTGGAGTATGTCAAAAAAGAGCTCGAGGAGCGCCTTGACATAGACTTCATGAAACTCGGGGAGATACGCGCGAAAGAGCTGCTGGACAAGGAAATAAGGCACATAATATCGGGCATAAAGGGCCTTGACAGCGAAAAGATAGACGTCATAAACTACTATGTCCAGAGGAACATAATAGGCCTTGACAGGATCGAGCCTCTCATGAAGGACAAGAGCATAGAGGACATTTCCTGCGACGGCGAGAAAACGCCTATTTTCATATATCATCGCAACCCACTTTACGGCTCCATGAGGAGCAACATAATATTC
>JAFGNQ010000166.1 GCA_016926925.1 Candidatus Aminicenantota bacterium | reverse complement strand
TTCCGGATTCTTTCGGTGATGATCAGGGCTTCTTCTCTGGAGCTGATACTCGGGAGAAAGAAAAGAAATTCCTCTCCGCCGTAACGGCAGATCAAATCTTCTTCTCGAATGGAAGATTGAAGAATTTGGGCCAACTCCCGAAGGAGGTTGTTTCCCGCCTCATGACCATTGCGGTCGTTGTAGTTTTTGAACCAGTCCACATCGCCCATTACCATGGCATAGGAGATGTCTTCCTGCTGTCTTTTGCTTTCGGATTTGAGTTTCTGGGTAACTTTATTGATAAACGGATCCGGCCGCAGAAGCCCGGTCAAGGGATCATACTGGATGAGATTCAATTTCGTGATGGCAATGGAAATGTGCTCGGAAATTTTCTTTAGGATCTCTTGATCGTCCAAGCTGAAAGGTTTCATGTTGTCGGTATTTCGAGTGAGCTTGTTGTAAACCTCAAGAACTCCGATGACCTCAGTGTCATGCTTTATCGGCACACTCAGAATGCTCTTCATCGGGAATTTCAACTGTTCCCGGTAGCGTTTGGAGAATCCTTTATTGAAAACAATGTCTGTGGCCATGATGGCCCGTCCGCTGACTGCCGTATAGGCGGCAAAATCCAGAGAATCCAGCGGCACATTGTGTGTTGAGATTTCGGGAAAAGAGAGAATGTGGTTATCCCAAAGCAGAGGCTTGAGGTATTTGCCGAGCGTTTCATTGGCGTCGAGTATGTAGATGGAGATACTCTGGGCGTTGACGAGTTCCTTGATGGAATGGGAAATGTCGAGCAGGTTGGTCACGTCATTCGCCAAATAGAGCTGTTTGAGGATATCCTCGTTTCTCTTTTTTTCTTCCAGGAACCATTTGTATTTGGATTCGACGGCGAGGCGCTTTTCCAGCTCTGTCACTATGCTATCATTGATGCAAATTTTGAGTTTTTTGATTTGTGAGAAAGCCTCCTGCACTTCGACTTCGCTCAATTCGGCGGTGGTGTGCAGGTTCTGTATCTGAAGCTTGAGTCTGGAGTGAACGAGTGCGGTATGAAGAATTCTCAGAAATTCTTTGTGATCCTTTTTGTAAAATGGGGATATGATAGAATCCGTATAGTGGTTCTCCGGCCATTCGGTGACGATTTCCTCCAGTTTATCGGCATCGTTGCCCGTGATGATGATACTCGTCAGGGATTTGAAGAGCCCTTTGAGCAAAGGGTAGCGGCCTAGGGATTGATCCACGATGAGAACGTTGAATTCGCATTTTTCGAGTAGAGATATAGCCTGAGTGATATTGGAAGCGGTTTCGGTGGGGCCTGATGTGCTGCTCAGGTCGCTCAACAACTCAGTTTCTTTAGGACTGCCGTTCAGAATCAGAATATTGGCTCTGAATGGCATTGTGTCGTTTTTTAAAGACTGAGTCGCACCAATTTCATAATACGAATGCTTCAAACCTTGGCCTATATCCTCTTATATTTCGAACTAAAAACGGGGATTACTTACTCTGCCAAACCCAATCAAATATATATATTGTTTTTCCTTCTAAAGTCAATGTTTTTTTTTAATTGGGAAGACCGTCGCCGCATCCGCTGCATCGGTCCGGAAGGGCTTATGATTCCACACCTGATTTTTCAGAGATGAGGCCGGAAAGCTCGTCGTTTTCAATCAACCGAAGGGAGGCGGGTGCGAGTGTTTTACGTTTTAAAATATGTATGGTATATTCTTTTCAGTATGGTCAGAGTGAGATTTGCGCCGAGCCCGACGGGATATCTCCATATCGGGGCCGCACGCACGGCCATTTTCAATTGGCTTTTTGCCCGCCGTCATAAGGGGAAATTCATCCTCAGGATCGAGGATACCGATGTGAGCCGCTCGTCTGAAGAGATGACCGCTGACATTCTCGAAGCCTTGACCTGGCTTGGTGTGGATTGGGATGAGGGCCCGATTTATCAATCTTTGCGCATGAATCTCTACAGACAGAAAGCTTCCGAGCTTGTCGAGAGGGGCTATGCCTACTATTGCTTTTGTTCTCCTGAAGAGATTCAAAAGCGGAAAGAGGAAGGTAAAGCCGTAGGTAAATTCTGGGAGTATGACAGACGCTGTCTCAATCTTTCTCCTGAAGAGAAAAAAAAATACGTATCTGAGGGCCGGACGGGCGCCATTCGCTTTTTAGTACCTGAAACGGATATTCGCTACAAAGATCTGCTCCACGGTGAGATCTCTGTGAAAAGCTCAACGATCGAAGATTTCGTCCTCCTCAGGAATGATGGTCTTCCTACCTATCACCTCTCGGTCGTGGTCGATGATATCGATCTCGAAATCACCCACGTCATCCGGGGGGACGATCACATCTCCAACACGCCCAAGCAGCTTTTACTCTACAGGGCGTTTGGTGCGGAACCTCCGGAGTTCGCGCATCAATCGCTTATTCTGGGACAAGACAAAAAAAAGCTCAGCAAGAGACATGGGGTGACATCCGTTCTCCAGTTCAGAGACCAGGGCTATCTCTCGCTAGCCCTTTTCAATTTTCTGGCGCTCATGAGCTGGTCTCCGGGTGCGGGGGAGAGGGTGTATGAGAGAGAAGAGATGATCGCCGGCTTCTCTCTGGATAAAAAGAGCCGGGGAAATCCTGTGTTCGATATGGATAAATTGGACTGGCTCAACGGACAGGTCATCAACCGAATGACGGCGGAAAAGCTCGCTTCTTATGTTAAAGATGAGCTGCAGATGCTTGACCTCTGGCAGGACGATCTGGAAGGATCCAGAAAGGAGTGGTTTTTCAGGCTGCTGGACCTTCTCAAAGACAGGCGCCGCACCAAGAAAGAATTCGTTTACAGCTTGCGCCCGTTTCTTTCCGATGATTTCCCGTTCGAAGTGGAAGGCATTCAAAAATACCTGGTGGATGAGCGTTTGACGGATTTGATGCCGAAGCTGCAAGATGATTTTCAGAATATTCATGAGTTTACAGCGGATAATATCGAAGAGGCGTTGCGCGGTCGGGCGGACAAGGAAGGTATCAAAGCCGCTTTTTTCATCCATGCTCTTCGCGTTTTGACCCTGGGCATGAAAGTGAGTCCGGGCATATTTGATGTCTTGGAACTCCTGGGGAAAGAACGGACCGTACGCCGCATACTCCGGCTCAGCGTCGTCAAAAATTACATCAAATAAAAATGTAATTCGGGGGACATCATACTTATTTACGAGAAATAAGAATGATGTCCCCATAATCGGGAAGGAGGCAATCATGAGCGAATATAAAGAAATCAGAGCTCCTCGGGGGCCTGTCCTGAATACAAAGGGATGGTCTCAGGAGGGAGCTTTGCGTATGCTTATGAACAACTTGGACCCTGATGTGGGTGAGATTCCGGAGCAGCTCATCGTCTATGGGGGAACAGGGAAAGCCGCCCGTAATTGGGACTGTTATCATGCCATAGTCGCAAGTTTGAAAAACCTCGAGAACGATGAAACGCTGATGGTTCAATCGGGAAAACCTGTGGCTGTGTTCAAAACCTATCCGGAAGCGCCTCGGGTTTTGATTGCCAATGCCCAGATCGTCCCCAAGTGGGCGACCTGGGATGAGTTCCGGCGCCTCGAGGCCAAAGGATTGACCATGTACGGCCAGATGACGGCGGGAAGCTGGATTTACATCGGAACGCAGGGAATCCTGCAAGGGACGTATGAAACCCTGGCTGCGGTGGCCAACACGCATTTCGGAGGCTCCTTGAAAGGACGGCTTGTGCTGACGGCGGGACTCGGGGGGATGGGAGGTGCTCAGCCCCTGGCCGTGACCATGAACGAGGGTGTTGCCCTGGTCGTCGAGGTGGATAAGGAACGCATTAGGAGAAGAATCGATACAAAGTATGTGGACATGATGGTCACCGACTTGGATGAGGCGCTCCAAATCGCTTTGGATGCTAAAGAAAGCGGCCGGCCTCTCTCTCTTGCACTGCTCGGGAATGCGGCCGATGTGGTGCCTGAATTTGTCAGGAGAGGGATTACGCCGGATGTGCTCACGGACCAGACTTCGGCTCATGATGAACTCAACGGGTATGTCCCTCGTGGGATGTCTTACGAAGATGCACTGAAACTTCGGCAGGATAATCCCGATGAATACATCAAACGGGCCTATGAGTCCATGGTTGTGCATGTGGAAGCCATGGTCGCGCTCCAAAAGAGAGGGGCAAAGGCCTTTGACTACGGGAACAACATCAGAGGCCAGGCCCTGAAGGCGGGTTTTGCCCATGCTTTCGATATTCCAGGATTTGTTCCTGAGTACATCAGGCCTCTTTTCTGTCAGGGCAAGGGGCCGTTCCGGTGGGCGGCTCTGTCCGGAAAGCCCGAGGATATTTATGTCACGGATGAAGCCGTGCTCAGGGAGTTCCCGGAGGACGAAGCTCTGGAGCGATGGATACGCAAGGCTCGGGAGCAGGTGGCTTTTCAGGGGCTTCCCTCCCGGATTTGCTGGCTCGGATACGGTGAAAGGGCCCGGTTCGGTGCCGTCATCAACGATCTCGTCAAATCCGGGAAGATCAGCGCCCCTGTCGTTATCGGCCGCGA
>JAFGNQ010000165.1 GCA_016926925.1 Candidatus Aminicenantota bacterium | reverse complement strand
GTGCTCCTCTCGGAAAAGAGGTCCAAGGCGAAACCGGCCACCGGACCTTGGGCCCGGGTTTCTCCCATGTCATCGGGAATATCCAACAATCCCCCGAATTTTATCCGCGAAGTCCAGATCATATCGGGAAAATCCCTTTGGAGCTTTTCCATGAGTTCCCTGACGCCGATATAAGCCAAATCATTGGGCATCTGTTCGGATTCCCGGGCATAAGCCCGCGACATGATTTTGACATGCCCGGTGTTGAATTTGGCGCTTGAGTCGATAAAATTGGTCTCGGCCCCGCTGATCCAGGATAGGCCGAGAACCGTCAGCAGAACCCCGATAATGACCGTCAGTAAGGGGAAGAGACTTCGCGAGCGATCCCGCATCAATCCCTTGAAAAGAAAGCCGATCATAGACTTCTTCCTCTCAATGCTTCGGTAGGTTTCAGTTTGGTGATTTTGCGTGTGGGCAGAAAACTGACGATCGTCGTTATCGTTAGAACCAGAAGAGTGGTTCCCAGTATCAATCCTGCACTGTAGGTCGGAAATAGCTTTTCTCCGATGGCGAAACCGTAACTGCCCACGGATTGGGGCATGGCCCAGCCGTTTTTGGCGAATGTAACCAGCAAAGGAATTCCGTAAACGGCAGCCGCGGCCGCTGCCAGAACGCTGTGAAGAGCGCCCTCCAAAGTGAAGAGTTGTATGACCTTGAACCGAGTAAAACCCAAGGCCATGAGCGTTCCCATTTCCTTTTTCCGACGGAAGATGGAGAGAACCTGAGTGTTGAAAATGGCCAGCATCGCCAGTGCAATGAGAACGACATAGAGAATGGATGCTCCCGCCGTTTTGCTCTTGACCAGGGCCCTGACGTCCTCAAGTAGGAAATTCATGTTTTTAAAATTCCAGCCTGAAATTTGAGGGGGTTCCTCCAATCCCTTGGCCGCTACGACCAGGGTGGCCTCTCCTTCCATCCGGCTCAACTCGCGCAGCATATTCAAGGGCAGCCAGATCTGGCCTTGATCTATGGTCGGCACCGAGGTGTTCATAACCTGGACGATCTGAATATCTCGGGCATCGAAGGTTCCATGAGAATCCCGCCAGCGTATCGTAACGGAATCACCAATGCCTAAACCGGTATTTTGTGCCATGCGTGTTCCGATCAAAGCAGGGAGATCATCCCCGGTTCGAGCGAGAAAACGTGAAGGCAGAGTGAGAATTTTTTGGTACGGGTCGATTCCCTTGAGCAGGACGGGTTGGATGCGTCCTTCGGGATAGGCTGTTCCTTGAATTATCAGGATGGGTGCAGCCTGTCCTTTATCGATTAATTTTTGCAAAGGGTCCGGGATCTTTCCGTGCGCGTCCGGCAGAGACAGCAAATCGTTCGGGTCGTAGTTTTCGTTCCAGTACTGACCTCCCCCGCATTCGGCATCGATCATGGCATCGGCAGCCTGCTCGCCCATACCGATATATATCCCTTGCATCCCAATGATGGCCACAAAGGCGAAGGACAAGACCACCACGTTCAACCATGTTCGGATCCCCGCACCTAAGATGTTGCGCAAGGCCAGCCGGAGTATCATATGCTCCTCCTTGTTTTCCAATTATACACGATTATCACTTAAAATCCAGGATATGAAGAGAGATACCTCAAGGCTGATCGGAGCTAGAACCCGCCGAAACCCGTCAATCGGAATCAGACAGTTGCCTTGTTTTGCTGTTCAACCCTCTTAGGATTCCATGTGTGATGGCGGCAGGGATGCCGGATCGATCAGGCTGAGTTTTCTGCTGAGAGAAGCTGCAATCCTCTGTATCCTCCGATAAAACCGCTGTGGAAGGACCAGCTCCGTCTCGGCGATCTCCTCGAAAGTCACGTCTTCATTAAGATACTCCGGAATCTTGCCTTCATAGAACAGCTCTGCCTCCCAGCATGTCTGCCTGATCTTTCGAGTGCGGAATTTATCCGGCTGGAGTCGGAGCGTTCTACCTGGTCGAACATATACCCGCAGGCCATGATTCGAAGTCATACGTCTGGTCAGGCTGGCGAACATACAGAGAAAGCGGCCTTCGAAGGCCGCGGCTCTGACCGAAAACGTGTACGGACCTACGGTGCTGTCCAGCCAGGGCTGGATGAGCCAGGAATTTTTCTCAGCATCGAAATGCTTCAGCTCTATGATTTTGCGAATCCTCACCAGGCTTTTTCCTCCCCGTCCCAATTTTTTCTTGAGGGCCAGAGAATGGTACTCTTCGAACCAGGAGGAGTGTCGGGTGATGTCTTCCGGGGAGAATTCCCGAGTGGGGATCAGCGGGAAATCATCGGACAGAAGCTGATACTGAATCCATTTGTCCTCGAGCCTCAAGGCGGGAGGAATAGAGGAGGGGAGTCTGCCCCGGCCGTCCATCCAGATTTTCAATGCTCTCAGTTCCCGCAGGTGAGGGAGGGTCTTGATGGTATCTCCGAAGCTTTTCCCGCATGAATTCCGGCAGATCGTGTCGATTCGGGTGAAGATGCCCGAGGACCGGTTGAACCTTTCCCGATAAACAAGATCGTATTCGGACGCACCTGCCGGCAGACCGGTATTGATCTCGCTCAGGTACAGCTTTTTGCCTGCATGAATGAGGAAATCGACCCCGATGTACATGTGTGCTTATTTTATAAACCAGGTATCCGTATTTGTCCAGGATGCGGCTCAGAGGATGACAAGATAGTTTTAAGTATGATAAGCTCAAAAAAATATCGGACGACTTGCATCATTGTCAATGAAGAAAAAGTTATTCCTTTCTGTATGAAAATTGGCATGGGAAGGGAAAATGCCATGAAGTTCATATCCTACGGGTGGATTCGGGGCGTTTATGTTTTATGCTTGATGTGCCTGTTTCTTCCGTCCGCCAACGGTCAGGATGATCTCCGCAGCGCCGTCAAGCTGCGGGGGCAGGCTGTAGAACGCATGGTCAATGAATCCGGGAACGGAACATTGAAGCGATTTATAGTAGATCACCTTTCGCTTGAGTTTCGGCAGAAGTTTTCAACGGAAGAGCTTTTTGACCAGCTTCGTCGGATTCGATCGAGGTGTGCGAATGCAGGCGGCATCATGTGGGAATCGCAGGGAGATAACGGTCTCCTGATCACGTTCGAAACCGAAGAGGGAAGGTCGACGGCGCTGCATATTCATGTCCAAAAAGATCCTCCTCATCTCATCGAAGAGATGGATTTGAAAGATGCGGTGGAAACGGATCAGGAGCCGGAACCATTAGCTCCTGTGACCTGGGACTCTCTGAAACAGAGATTGGAAGACGAGGAAAAGGCCGGATTCTCGGGTGTCGTGCTTGTTGTGCGCGATGAAAAAATTGTCCTTCATGAGGGCTATGGGATGTCCGACCTGGAGCGGGGCATACCCAATTCGAAGAAGACAATCTTCGCCATCGGCTCAACCCCCATCGACTTCACCAAGGCTGCTGTCCTCAAACTGGTAGACCTCGGTAAGCTTGGTCTCTTGGATCCGATTACCAGGTTTTTATCCGATGTCCCAAAGGATAAACGGTCCATAACCATCGAACACTTGATGACGGGAAGATCGGGACTTCCGAACTTTCACCACATTCCCGGGGTGGACGCCGATTATGACCTTACCTGGATCGATCGCGAGACCGCGCTCGAGCGCATTCTCGGACAGACGCTGCTATTTATCCCGGGTGAGGGGAAGGCCCATTCCCACTCCGCCTGGGGTCTGCTGGCTGCGATCGTAGAGATTGTCTCCGGCAAGTCCTACAAGGATTTCCTCGATGAACACTTCTTCATCCCTGCGGGCATGGACCGGACAGGCCTTTATCAGGATGCCTCCCGATTCAAGGAAGAAGAGGTGGCTGTCGGCTATTCGTCTATGAAGGCCGGCAAAGTCAATGCCCCGCAGTATTGGGGCCCCACATCATGGTTGGTGATGGGCAGCGGCGGTATGGTTTCCAATCCCGGAGACTTGTACAAGTGGATTAAAGCCTTGCGAAAAGGTGAGCTTCTTTCAAAAGAGGCTTTGGAGAACTACTGGTCCCAAGGAGTCCTGGCCGGAGGCAATGACCGCGGCTTCCTGTGTATCTACACCGAAGGCCCCGGCCCGCTGATGATCCTCTGCAGCAATGCCTTTGCATCCATGAAGGACCGTCCATCCCAATTGGCGCGTGAACTTGTGCGGCTCGTGATGCCTGATAAAGCCGATACTCGATAGAGAGATAGTTTGCCGTATTCGGTAAAGTGATGAATTCCGGCAATGTGCGGCTTTTAAGAGTTCCGGGCAAAATTTCGTACGATCCGGAAAATAGACCAAGAACGGGCATTAATGTAGTCAGATGAAAGGAGCTTTCTCCATGAAATGCAAACCGAAAATGTGGTGTCTAATTCTCTGTGGCGCTTTATCTGTGCCGTTTTCTCTTTTGGGGATGAGAGGCCCTGGAAGTATCGAAGATCAAACCCGGTATGAAGTCAGGCTGGATAAAAGCATCATGATTCCCATGCGCGACGGTGTGAAACTGTCCACGGATCTGTATTTTCCCGTCGATGCGGGAGAGAGGCTCCCGGTCGTCCAGATCCGTACTCCCTACAATAAGAAGAGATACCGCCAGGATGGATCTATCGTGTATGCGATTGCCGGTCTGGGCTATGTGGTCGCTGTCCAAGACATGCGTGGGCGGTTCGAATCGCAGGGAGATTATAGCGTATCGAAAGCCGATGTCGACGACGGTTACGACTGTGTCGAATGGCTGGCCGCACAGTCCTGGTCGAACGGAAAGGTCGGAAGCTTCGGGTGCTCATATCTGGGCGAAAATCAGATCATGATGGCCAGAGCCAGGCCGCCGCACCTGACCTGCATGATCCCGATGGCTGCAGGCGGTGTTATCCCGCACAAGGGTTTCGGTCTCAGTTGGGGAGGCGTGAACAAGATATCTGCAGGATTCGGGTGGTTTCTCAGGAACGGAAGCAGGGTGTTTCTCCGCCCGCCTAAAGACGCCTCTGATGATTTCTGGGCGAAATATGGCGATTCCTTCGATCCGGGTCCGATTAAGAATGACGTCGACTTTCAGAGCTCGTGGAACATGCTTCCTATCGTCGACATGATGAAAGCCGCAGGCATGCCGGATACGGACTGGGGAGACTTTGTCTCCAACGGACCGGGAAGCGAATACTGGATCGACCGGGGATATGTCGTGGAGTCGGATCGGTTCGATACGCCGGCGCTCCATATCAACACCTGGTATGACGAATGCACGCCTGAAACCTTTTATGAGTTCAACATCATGCAGCGCAATGCCTTGAGTGAAAGGGGAGGAAGAAATCAGTACGTTATCATAGGCCCGCAAGCCCACTGCGAATTCATGACGAATATGTCCGAACATACTTATATCGGAGATATGTATGTCGGTGATACCCGGTTTGACTTCAGCGGTGTCATCAGAAATTGGTTCGCATACTGGCTCAAAGGAGTCGATAACGATGTGGTCTCTATGCCCAAGGTGCAGTACTTCCTCATGGGTGAAAACGAATGGCGCTCTGCGCATGAATGGCCGTTAAAAGAAACAGAGTTCACAAAATACTACCTTCACAGCGACGGCCGTGCCAACAGCCGTACAGGAACGGGGGTGCTGGAGAGAAAGATGTCCAGCCGGGAGAATTCTGACACCTTCATCTATGATCCGGGCTTTCCGGTTCCATCACTCGGCGGACCCGTGTGCTGCACGGGCAGCGAGGATGCGGTTCCCGGGGCCTACGATCAGTCCGAGATCGAAATGCGCCATGATGTGCTCGTCTACACAACTCCGGTGCTCTCCGAGGACTTGGAGATCACAGGACCGATCGCCCTGGTGCTCTATGTCTCTTCCTCGGCCAAGGATACCGACTTCACCGGCAAGCTCGTGGACGTCCACCCGGATGGAACGGCCTTCAACATTTGTGAAGGTATTTTGAGGGCGCGATACCGCGAAGGCTGGGACAAAGAGGTGTTCATGGAATCCGGCAAAGTTTACAAACTGACAGTAGATATGTCGGCGACAAGCATTTGCTTTAAAAAGGAGCACAGAATCCGTCTGGAAGTGTCAAGCAGCAACTTTCCCCGTTTCGAGCGCAACCTCAACACAGGCGGCCGCAATTACGATGAGTTCGAATGGATTGAAGCCCGAAACGCGGTTCACCACTCAAAAAAGTATCCTTCTCACCTCATTCTGCCTATCATTCGGTAAAGGGATTATGAGGGAGGCATACAGTGAAGTACAGCGCGATTAGAGAAAAGATATTTTATATCTTATTGTTCGTCGGTATCTTCGCGATGTCTTTTGCCGCCTGGCAGGAAAGTCCGGTAAAACAGATAATTTATCGTCAAAACACGTACCCCCTTTATCCTCAGACTCTGGATTCGCGACCCGATATTCCTTCTCCTTTTACGACGGAAGACAGTATGGAAATCATGCTGGCCAGTACGAAGGACGGGGAATTTGCTCTCATTCCTGTGACGGTTGAAGACGGAGCTCCTTTGCTTTACAGCAGAAGAATCCAGTCCTTATTCGGAAAGGATAAGCAGCTTCAGGTGGCTTCCGGTGATTTTCCCGTGTTGGCAGAGACCGGACTTCATTCCGAACCGGCCTTGAAGAAAAAGAGTATGATTGCGGGTTATCCCATTTCTATAATCACATACATCGGGCGTCCCGGCAGATTTTCTTGGGCGGGTTTTATGGCCGAAGACGAGGACATCCTTTCCGTGTTGATAGGCGATAACCGTTTGGTCCAACATCTGAGCCTGACACATCCACATCTGGCCAAACCGCTCTTTCATGTCTGGAACATCATCCTTGAAGAAATCGAACACGGGAAAATGCAAAGATTTACCGGTTTCGCATACTTCGTTTACAACGGCCGGAGAATCTTCCTGGAAGCAGAGGGAACAAAGGGATGGCAGACATCCATTTTTCAAGATGAGATCCAGGGCAGATTTGACATACACATCTACCGTGAATTTACCGATGAAGAAAATTCGTTTTTGAAGCGGACGTATTCTCGACTCTCTGTTCAGGAACTCGATGAATTGAAAGAACGGCTGTCCCACATCCATTTCAGTGAAATGGCGCCCTACTACATCATGCGCTATGGTTTCTATGAGGGTCATACGGATTACAGAGCGGATCCCCTGGCTGTTTCTTTTATCTTCGGACTGAAAACTCTGAAAGAAATCGATTATGCCTTTGCAGGCAATTTGGATAGAGCCCTCAAAGATCATTTTACGGAAGAGGCCGTCGACAGGTAACATCGATATTTGCCTTGACCTATCTCGAATTTTCTCGAAGGAGGAGATATGAAATTCAGAAAGAGACATGAAATGCGGCGAATGCTGCCGGTCTTCATCGGTTTTGTTTTTTTGTCACTCTTGCTCGTCGGCTGTGGGAAAAAGACGGCGCAGGAGCCTCCGGATTATGCGTCCTTAACACCGCAGTGGAAGGATTACGACAGGTTCTCTGAGTACGCGGCCATGAGCGACGGCACCAGAATAGCCGTGGATTATTATCTTCCCTCGGAGTTTCTCGGCTCTGGAAAACCGGCGAAGAAATTCCCCGTGATCTTGCAGTACACCCCTTATTCTCGAGGTTTCATCGATCTTGAATCCGGGAAAATCACCCCCAGCTTTTCGGGGCACAGCGGCCTTTTTCTTTCCCGGGGGTATGCCGTTGCCGTGGCCGATATGCGGGGAACAGGAGCCTCCTTCGGTTTCTACGTCGATCTCTCTCCGCAGCTCTGTGACGACGGCAAGGAGATCGTAGACTGGATTGCGGCCCAACCGTGGTGTGATGGGAATGTGGGCATGGCCGGGGGTTCTTATCTCGGCTGGTCCCAAATTGCCACCGCATCCCGTGCGCCGGATGCACTGAAATGCATCGTGCCGATGGAAACCCCTCTCGACGAATACACCGGCGATACCTATCCGGGAGGTGTCGAGGGCTATTCTTTTTTCGAGATGTGGTCGGGATTTGTCTATGTCGGACAGAGAAATTACTTGCCTCCCTTTGCCCGGCCTTCTCCACCGGTTGTGGACGAAGACGGAGACGGAGAGCTTCACGATGAAGTCCCCCTGGATTCCAACGGAAATCAGACATTTTTGGATGACTATCCCTGGCCTGTCGATTCCGCTAATCCCCCTCAGTATCCGGACGGAGTGAGCCGTTCCAAGCATTATTATTTCAATGCCACTTCCGAGCATAATTCTCACCCAACAGGAGCACCTGGAAATTACGATTTCTTATCTTGGGTCAGGAATTACCCTTTTATCGATCAACCGAGGGCTATGGACGGAGTGACAGGATACGATCAGGCCGCCAATCTCGTGCCCGGTGTTATGAAGTCCGGCATTGCGGTCTATCACTGGGGAGGCTGGTTCGATGCCTACTGCAAAGGAAGCTTCAAACTTTTTGCCACCATGCAAGCAACGAATCCATCCCGCATCATGATGCCGGCCAGCTACCACCAGGGTCTTGCACCGGGTTTCGCCGAGCTTCTCGGTGTCGATCCTGAGAATCACTCCAAAAAACCGGGAATTGAGTCGTTGCGATGGTATGACCGGTGGCTCAAAGGAATAGACAACGGTATTGACCTGGAACCTCCGGTCCTGATTTATGTCATGAATGGAGATGGCTGGCGCCAGGAGAGCGAGTGGCCGCTGGCAAGAGAGGTGAGGACGAAATACTACTTTAAGGAAGCTTACTCCTTGGACTCGGCAGCGTCGAAGGAGGGCGAGGATATATATAGAGCGGATTTTTCCCACAATGCCGCTTGGGAACCTGCGACGGACAGGTTCAAAAGCCTGGCGGAACTGCTGCCGCAAATAAACGCGAGACTAGGCCGACCCGCACCTGCCTTCACGGCTTTTAAAACAAACCGGTATGCCATGTTCTCGACACCTTGGATTCCCGACCGAACAGAGATGGATAAAAAGTGCCTCACCTACACGTCTCCACCGCTGGAGGTGGACACGGAAGTCACCGGCCACCCCATTGTCCATGCCTGGGTTTCATCGACAGCCGAGGACGGAGATTTCTTCTTTTACTTGGAGGATGTAGGCGAAGACGGCCGGGCTGTTCTCATTTCCGAATATCCTTTAAGGGCCGGATTTGCCGGCCTCCATGACGATGACGAACAGATAACGGTGGCTGATGTCGATGTAAAGCCGGATCTCCCCTGGCATGGCTATAAAAAAGCCGATTATGTGGACAAGATTTTCGCTGGCAAGGCTATTGTCGAACTGGTCGTTGACCTCCATCCCACCTCATGGGTATTCAAAAAAGGACATGCGATTCGGATTTCCATAGCCTGTGCGGATTTTCCCACGTTCAGCCTCCACCCGAAACTGGCTCCCTCAAACAACCCCGAAGATCCCTCGAACATCGTGCCTGTGATAACCGTCTGCAGGGATGAAGCCCATCCCTCACACGTGGAACTTCCGGTGATTCCTCACAGATAGGCCTAAATGGAAATGCTAACGGCCGGTTTAATGCGGAACATCGAAGATCGTTCGTTCCCTTCTATTGAACCGGAACGGATTTGTTCGGCCTGTCCTCCGTAAGCCGGGGGCCGTCATAAAAAGGAATAGTCTTTGCCGTAGCGCAGCATCTGTTTCACGTAATCGGTTGGGTAAGAGATTGTGACGTCGACGATCTTTCCGTTTTCCATGACAGGAGTCAGAACCGGATTCATGAAGCCGCCGTAAGGCGCGATATTCAGCTTGGAATAACGCTCCAATACTTCCTTGTGAAGCTCCGGGTCTACCCGGACGCCGTATGTCTCGACCAGATCCCGTGCCGCTTCGTAATCCCCTTCGCTCGTGATGCGTTGGACGTCAGTGAGCAGTTCACCGTGCAGATGACGAAGCTTTTGATAGTCGTTGATCACAAAATAGGTTTTTCCTTCTTTGACCACTTTTGAGATGACGTTCTCCGGCTTGCCTTTCTCATAGACCCAATAGGAGACGAGCGCACGGCTGCGCATGTGGGACTCTTCGATACTCTTCCCGGGCTCTATCCGTTTCAACTGGGTCATCAGCCCGTTCTGGATATTGGCCTCATAAGCGGCTTTGGCGGCATCCTGGTTCGGCAAAAGACCCAACTCCACCATTTTTTCGTCGAAAATGTAGTAAAGCGCGAAGAGATCAGCCCTTGCCTCTTCGACAGCCGAGTGGTAGTTCTTGAGCATTTCCGGAGTCACTTCGGGAAGGAGCTGTCCGGAGGCATGTCCCAGAACCTCATGAAGATCCGTGTGCAGGCTGTCGGTCATGGCCCCATATTTTTTTGATCGTTCCAGCTCCTCCTTGGAGTAAAAAAATTCCTCTCCTTAGTCTACTAGCCTGAAGCACTTGCCTTGGAACGCCGCATTGGATTCGAAATGATGGGAGTGTTCGAAAATCACTGAAATTCTTTTTCCTTGAAATCCGGATTTTTTGAGAGGGGGAACAGAGTATGTGCGTCTATCAATGAGTCATGATGAATTATTCTAGTTAAACATTGATGGAAAAGTTGCTACAATTTCTTTGGGACTTTTACTCACCGGAGCCTGTCATATGAAAAGAAATTGGAAACGGTTCGTCAAAACGTTTCTCTATCTGCCTGTTTCTTTTTTTTGGGTTCTTGTCAGTGACGGCGCGTGGCAGCAGAAAAAGCCCGAGGTCCCCTATGTGCCGACCCCGAAAAAGGTCGTATCCGAAATGCTGAAGAGAGCTGCCGTGAGAAAGGAGGATGTGCTTTACGACCTCGGCTGCGGCGACGGGCGGATCGTCATCACGGCCGCAATAGAGCTTGGTTGTCGCGGAGTGGGAATCGATATAGATCCCAAGCGAATCGAAGAAAGCCGGAAAAACGCCATCGATGCCGACGTTTCGGACAGGGTGGAATTTTTTCTGATGAATCTTTTCGAGGCGGAAATCAGAGAGGCCACTGTCGTCACACTCTATCTCCTTTCGGAAGTCAACCTGCGGCTGCGTCCAAAGCTTTTGCGGGAACTCAGACCTGGAACTCGAGTGGTATCCCATGACTTCAACATGGGAGCCTGGAAACCGGATGAAAGCGTAGTTATCGATGATAATTCTCATGATGATTTTCCTATTTACGACACTTTTTGGCTCAACAAGTACTGGAACAAGCACAATGTCTTTTTATGGATTATTCCTTCTAATGTCACAGGTGTTTGGAAAGGAGCCTTACCTGAATTCATGGGCAAAAAGCGTATAACACTGGAGTTGAAGCAGGCCTTTCAGGAGTTCGAGGGAGAGGCTTTCGAAGATTCTTCCTCGATCGTTTTATACGTAAAGAACGGCATTATCAAAGGAAATAGATTGGAATTCACTCTGGAGCCGGAGAAAGAAGGGCGAGCGGAGCAAATGCATTTTGAAGGCAGAGTCAGTTATAACACCATCGAGGGCCTTGTGAGAATCGAGGGAAAACCTGATATCAAGGGAAAATGGAAAGCCACACGGGACCCGTCGACCATCGAACATATCGAGAAATGATTCATTGTTTTCGCATGTTTGAAGGCAGATATCTCGCGTCCGGGTCGTATCATTATGAGAGAGAAGGAAGATCAAATAGGGGAACAGCCTTGATTGCTCCCCTTTAACTATCCGGAATTGGTGTGCCTAACTCTTGATTTCGGCCAGGACTTCTATCGCATAATCGACATCCGCCTTGGTGTGGGCGGCGTTTATCTGGAAGCGCATGGTTTCGTCACCGCGGGGTACCACGGGGAATGCGAGTCCGACCACCAGAATTCCTTTATCGTAAAGATGCTGCACCATTTTGTGCGTTTTAGCCGTATCCCGGACGAGGACCGGTATGACCGCATGAGGGCCGGGTATGGATTCGAATCCCAGAGCTGCGATCCCATCGCGGAATTGTTTGATGCGCTCGTTGATGTTTTGCAGCCGCTTCAGGCCTTCCGGGCTGTCGCAGATGTCGACCGCTTTTATGGCCGCCGCACAGTCCGCAACACTTAGAGGATTGGTGTAGATATAGGTGTCCGCTTTTTGACGAACGGCTTCGATAACCGCCTCGCTGGCGCTGATAAATCCGCCATTTACGCCGAAGGCTTTGCCGAAAGTCCCGATAATCACATCGGGTATCGCACCCGTGTATTCGGCCGTGCCGCGCCCGGTTTTGCCGTAGGCTCCGATGCCGTGGGAATCGTCAACGACCGTGATGACGCCGTCTTTGAATTTGCCGTGATAGGATGCGGCGATTTTTTCGATTTTATCGATGGGAGCATAATCACCGCGCATGCTGAAAATCCCGTCGAATATGACAACGATGCGTTCCATATCCTCCGGGGTTTCGTCGAGGCATCTTTTCAAATGCTCCATGTCGTTATGGTTGTAAATGGCTTTGTTCTCGCTGGGCACACCGGCGATGCGCATAGCCCGGATGATGCTGTTGTGGTTCAGCTGGTCGCCTATCCAGTAGGTCTGTTTGCTGGAAATAGCCAGCGCCAGTCCGCAGTTGGCGGTGTAGGCGGAATTGAAAATTTTGGCTGCGGGAAAGCCTGTAAAATGGGCGATTCTTGCTTCCAGCGCTATGTGGTAGTCGAAGGATCCGTCGATGAACCGCACCGCACCGGGTCCGACTCCGAATTTTTTGGTGGCCTCATCTGCGGCTTCGATCAGTTCCGCGTGGTTGGAAAGAGAAAGGTAGCTGTTGGAATTCATGCGGATAAATTCCTGTGTGGCGCCTTTGAGTTTGTAGCGCGGGCCTTTGCCGTCTTTTGGGGGAATGTAATCCACTATTATGCGCTCGGGGGCTTTGGCCCGGCCTTCAGATTTTAATAATTCCAAATCTTTAATCAAAGCCTGGTCAAGTTTTTCTAAGCTCATGATGTTTCCTTTCTTTTTTTATTTAACCTGGATTATTCATAAAAACCGCCGCCGCTCACATTTTAAAGATTTTTCACTTCTATGCCGGCGCTTTTTACCTTCGGCGAGCCGATCTTGCCGCATCGGCATCGTCGCAGCCTGTTCGCGGTAGTATACTACAGCTTCACAGGCCGCTTCCTTGCCGCTGCAGCAACCTCGACTCGTGAATAATCCAGCTCGAATAACATAAAAATAGTCGCAGCTGTTTTCGCACAAGAGAAATCATAATCAATTGTTATTCATTTCGCAAGAATCAAGTCAAATTTATAATAGGGAAAGATTTTCAAATGTGTTTAATCATTTAAAATCACTGCCTTAGAACCAAGCCACTGACACAGACGGATACCGGACCGGGAGGCAAGATCGAGCAGGTCCTTGTGTCGCACCAGGCTCCCGGGGTTTCCGGCTACGGGATTGCAGGTAAGGTTGTGCCACAAACAGGCGGCCAGCCACTCTTTCACAGGCGTTCTTTCCTCCCCGAGGTAGGCATAGACGCGGAGAATCTCGTTTTTCGGGTTGAATCCCAGATCCAGGTGTTCCATTTCCAGTTGGAGAAAAGGCATCAGCGCTCCTGAGAGCCATTTGTCGAGGCCCAAGACGTATCCGAACAGCAGGTGTCCGAGTCTTTTTCTCTCTTTTCCGGCATGGCGTGAGGGAATGGCGATGCGACCGGTGCCGATACCGTGAATCCAGCTCTCGATGTAGCGGAATGTGCTGTGGTGGCAGTCGGACAGGGTGTGGACACCCGAGGCGATGGAGCTGCAGGTTTCGTAAAAATCCTTTTTACGGGGATCCTCAAGGCTCTGGAGGTTTTCACGGAACTCGGGATCCCAGCGGGGATGAATTTTCGGCAGGCCCGCTTTTTCCGAAATCTTCGCATCGAGCCCAGCTCCCTGCCCTCCTGCCTCGAACAGGTTTTTGACGATACGTGCGCCCATCCGCTGCTGGGCTTCGTCCAACCAGGAATCGCAGGGAATGGTATCGCTCGTCTCAGCAAAATAGTCGATGGTGAGGAGCATCCGTTCCATCATCAACAATTGGACTTCCGAAAGTTTTGATGCCGGTCCGAGCCAATCATACACATGCTTGATGAATCCTTCGGCGTGGGGAAAGTCTCTGATAAAATGCGCTCCCGGCTTCCCTTTAAGATAACCTCGCAAAACGGTTTGTATGATGTCCATGCTTTCCATATGGAAAGGCTGGGATGTCTTCAGCTCCCACCACATGCCGGGACACCAGCACCCGTTGCGAAAGGAGGGCTCTTCCAGCTTCCCCCGGCCGATGGCATTCAACAGTTCGTCGACAGTGACCGGAAATCCGCTGTCGCACGGCACAAGGCTTGCGATGTGAGCGCGAATCTGGCGGGTATCGTTGTCCAGAGGACCCAGTTCGATCTGCATGCTGTTGATATGCTCGATTTTTTCGTCCCAGTCTTTTTCCTGGCCGGGAAATGTCCAAGGAAAGACAGCCCATTTTCTGATGATATTTCCCGCTTTGTCTTGAGTGAGAGTCGTGATGATCTCTGTTTTATCGACAGGTGAGGAAGATGTTTCACCCGTATAAACGGCCTCGAAGCCGGGAGATACCAGGTCATAGGGCACCAATCCCTTATTTTGTGAGCTATCCATCCAGGTCCCCCCTAATCAATCGTCATCGTGTTCGGTCTTCACAAATTCTCTGCTGAATTCTTCCTCATCGATTTTCAGCAATTTGAAAATCAGGCTTAAAAGAAGCTGCATATCCAAAGGCTTGACGATGAAACCGTCTCCGCCTTCCTTCTCCGTTTCTTTCTTGCCTACCGACCCTTTATAAACACCGGTCATCATGATGACCTTGATATGGGCTAATTCCGAAGAAGTTTTGATTTTCTTGCAGAGATCCAAACCGTGCACTTTGGGCATCAGCATGTCGCTGAGAACAAGGTCCGGCATTTCCTGTTTGACCAATTCGTAACCCTCCTCCCCGTCGCTGGCGCTGTAGACCCAGAAACCGCGCATGATCAGAGCTTTCTCGAGGAGGGCCAGTGTGGTACGATCGTCGTCGACCACAACAATCTTTACGCTCATCTCAACCTGTTACCTGAGACTTATTTACTTGTGTACCCTTCGCCCTTTATACAACAGAAGATAGATAAATTCAACTGCCGCAAAAAGTGTGTCAAGGCAACGCAAAAAGTGGTGTAAAGAACGATGTCAGTTGTTACTTCGGACAGCAGCCTGAACTGTCTTTTTATATGTGGACGGCCGACGTCTGTAACTGATACTTATTTGAAGGGTCATGAGTATCCGGTCGAAACGGGGGCTGCTTCATTTCCTAGATTGCATTCGATTCATTAAGCCCTTCATCACTGTTTTTACTAATATCTAAAGAAAAAGAGAGGAGTATTGGTGAGATTACTCGGCTTCTGGATAGAGCAGTGCGTTTAGAAGAAATTTATATGTTCCATGTGATTGCGCTCTGTGTTGGCAGCGAAATCCAATAAGAATAATGTGACCTTTCTTGTACTTAACATCGACAACAGCGGCCTTGCGTGCAATCATATCCTCCCCGAGCAGCCAGCCGCTCATAAGAACGTTCTCATTTGAATAGTGTGCCACGACTTGTCTATCCCATTCACCCGATGGAATTCTGGTTTGCAGAGCAAGACTGCGGGAGAACATGGCTGCGGCTTCTTTTGGCATTCCATAGCCGATCGGTGTTTCATTATCGACTTTAATTTTTAGGATAGAACCAGGACAGAGAAATTTATTACTGTCAACGCTTGTCAAAGTATTTTCGGCCGGCACATCAAATTCCTTAAAGATTAAACCGCATGCCCTATT
>JAFGNQ010000164.1 GCA_016926925.1 Candidatus Aminicenantota bacterium | reverse complement strand
ACACTTATCCGCAGGATCTAATAAACAATTCATTCGAACGACAGGACTGGAGCCTGGTTCGGGCGGTCCGGGGGAAAAGAGTCTATAAAATACCGTCGGGAATTTACCGTTGGGACCCGCCGAGCGCCGATGCTTCCCTGATGCTCAAATGGATGGCACAGATTCATTATCCGGATTTATTCAATGATTACGATATGCAGGAAGAAATCCGCCGCCATTTCAGAGAATTTTACGGATACGATATTTCTCCGACCCAGATAGAAGGAATACTTCACCCGAAAAAACCGACGGATTAAAGGACTCCACAGTGACGCAGTGTGCCCATGGACCGATGAACGGCGCTTTTATGCACCTTTGAGAACAGTGCCCAAAACGATGCTCTTTCTCTCTATGTATATGGTTCCATGGGACTCCATAAAAAGATGGGAAAATGACGATATATGACAGCCATTGCCGGAAAAATTAAAATGAAGCCGTATATTCTGGTCGCATTGCCGATAGCGGCGTTTTTGGTTTCCGTTTTTATCGGTAGGTACGAGATATCCCTCGAAACCGGATTCCATATTCTTGCTTCGCGACTCCTGCCTGTCCATCCGACATGGTCGGAGATAGAGGAATCGATCATTCTCAACATACGCTTTCCGAGGGCTATTCTGGCGATGCTCGTAGGTGCCAGCCTGGCTCTTTCAGGAGCGGCGTTTCAGGGTCTGTTTAAGAATCCTCTGGTGAGTCCCGATATACTCGGCGTGTCCGCGGGGGCCGGTTTCGGAGCCTGTCTCGGAATCCTTTTGTCCGGAAAAGCTCTGACGGTTCAATTGCTGGCCTTCGCCTTCGGCATCATTGCCGTGTTCGGAGCCTATCTCATCAGCAGGAGAAAAAAAGGGAATTCGCTTCTGATGCTCGTGCTGGTGGGCGTCATAAGCAGTTCCTTTTTCTCCGCCCTCATAGGGCTGGTGAAATACGTAGCCGACCCCGACGAGCAGTTGCCTACGATCGTCTACTGGCTCATGGGAAGCCTTGCGGGCATTTCTATGAAAGACGTCTGGCTGGGTGCGCCGCCTATTATCGTTGGATGCGCAACACTCCTTGTTCTGCGATGGAGAATCAACGTACTGTCGCTTGGCGAGGAGGAAGCCCAGTCCCTGGGCGTAGATACGAAATGGTTGAAACTGGTGATCGTCACGGCGGCCACCATCACCATCGCCGCATCGGTATCTCTTTGCGGAATTGTCGGATGGATCGGACTGGTCATTCCTCATATAGCGAGAATGATCGTCGGTCCCGATCACAGGAAAATGCTGCCCGCCTGTATTTCGATCGGAGCGTTTTCACTTCTTGCCATCGATGATATTGCAAGGATCGCGACGACGGTCGAAGTGCCCTTAAGCATTCTTACCGCCATAGTCGGTGCGCCGTTTTTTGCCTACTTGCTACGTAAGACGGGGGGACGATGGACGTATTAGTAGAAGTCAAGAATGCCGCTTTCAGTTACGATTCAAAGAGTTATATTTTTGAAAATACGACCTTTTCAGTCAACAGGGGCCAGATATTGAGCATTCTGGGCCCGAACGGTTGCGGCAAAACGACCATGCTCAAATGTATCGACGGCCTGTTTCAATTGAACCGGGGGGGAATTTCCATAGAAGGAAAAAATATTAAGGCCATGAAAAGGAACGAGATTGGTAAAAAAATAGGTTATGTCGCCCAGAAACAAGACATGACATTCCCTTTCACGGTACTCGAAATGGTGGTGATGGGAAGAGCGCCCCACCTGAATGTTTTCTATTCTCCGTCTGAGAAGGACATACGTATCGCCAAAGAAATTATCGAAAGCCTCGACCTGTCGCATCTGGAGGACAGGCCCTACACCAATATCAGCGGAGGCCAGGCGCAGCTAGCGCTTATAGCAAGAGCTCTATGTGCGGATCCGGACGTGCTTTTATTGGATGAGCCCACGTCCCACCTGGATTTCAAAAACCAAAGGATAATTCTGAAAGTGCTGGATCGCCTATGCAGGGAAAAAGGAATCACGGTTATAATGGCGACGCACTTCCCAGATCATGCTCTGGCGATTTCCAGCAGGGCTCTACTGATGAACCACGGAAAGGCCGCGATTGTAGGAGACACCGCTAACGTCATCACTGAAGGTAATCTGAGAGATGTGTTCGAAATCGATGTGAGAATCCTTACCTACAAGGCATCGAAAAATCTCGGAAAAACAGTAGTTCCACTGTAATAAGCCAAGATTTCAATGAGCTGGCTAGGAGGGGTGAAATCTTTCTAAATTCAACGAGGCTTTCAAATGACCTATCAAATCGAATTGACTGCGCTTCGCACAATCCTCTTTGCAACATTAAGCTGCCGATGCCCGGTTTCGGAAGAAACCGAACGCGCGCTGTTTCAAGAATATTTCCGTCTCAAGAAACAGGGAGCCCCCGTTGTAAGTTTTGATTCCATACTGGAAATTGCTGACCGGAATCCCCAAAGAACCCCTCTCCATAACCTCTTCCAATTTTGCTCTTATTCGAAGGATGAACCCACGGCGTTCAGGATCGTGCTGAATGATGCGGTACGGTACCTGTGCTCGAAACACCACTTCGACATGGTTCAGGGCTCTCTTGAAATGACGGGAGTAACGGACCGGACCAGCTATCATGTCTGCCACATGCTATTGCCGGTCCAATTCGATCCGGAAGCGGACAATCGCACAGCGGTCTTCAACTGCGGAGATCATGCCGTCCGGTTTCTCGACGTATTTTTCCCGCCTGAACTGGCGTTCGAAGAAAAATCCTTTTATGCCATTCATATGGGAACGATTTTATGCCCTCTGACGCAAAGCCAGATAGGCACGATTCAAGCCCATCTGAAATTGATCAGGGAATTCGATCCCATGGTGCGCCGAGTCTCCTCAGTGAGTTTCCTGTCTTACGGACCTTCCGGAAATCATAGTGCCCAGATTGCAGACCGATTCCGCCGCCATTATCCGGATTAGGCTCTTCGTTCGCTGCGATAAACGTCGACGGCTTCGGCCAGGATGGAGACCGCTGCTTCGATTTCCGTCTTTGTTGTCATACGGCCTGTTGACAATCGTAGAGTTCCAAGGGCCCATTCTTCCGGCACCTGCATAGCCTGAAGGACATGTGAAATTTGGGTGGTTCCGGAATGGCAGGCTGCACCGGCGGAAATTGCCAAATGCTTTTCGACTCGGGTTAAGAGCATACCCGCATCCACACCCTGAACACTGATGCTGAGTGTGTTCGGCAGACGCTTTATCGTATGGCCGTTCACCTTAATCCCGGGAACTATCTTCAGTAGATTTCCTTCCAGCATGTCCCGCATTTTCAGCAAATGCTCATGGTTCCGTGATAGATCCGTGAAAGCGATTTCGCAGGCTTTTCCCAGTCCGACGATTTCTAAAACGTTTTCGGTTCCCGGCCTCAAGCCATTTTCTTGATTGGCTCCTTCCATTAAACGCTCGAGGCCGAGTCCATCGCGGATATATAGCGCGCCTACTCCTTTAGGCGCGTAAACCTTGTGTCCGGCTACGGTTAGAAGGTCGACTCCTAAAATCTGTACATCGGTCGATATTTTCCCGACGCACTGGGCGGCATCCGTGTGCATGGCAATCCCGTATGACCTGGCAAGTGCGGAGACTTCCTCAATTGGTTGAATGCTTCCGACTTCGTTGTTTGCGTGCATTAAGGTGATAAGGATCGTATCTGGGCGGATCGCCTTTTCAACGTCACCCGGACTCACTAATCCCTGGGTGTCAACAGGAAGAAAGGTTATTTCAAAGCCTTCCCGCTTCAGCTTCTCGCAAACGGCACTGACGGCAGGATGCTCTATTCGGCTGGTAATAATATGTCTCCCTTGATTTTTCCTGCTGAGTGCGATGCCCCGTATAGCGAAGTTATTGGACTCCGTTCCTCCACTTGTGAATACGATCTCCTCGGGAGAGCAGTTTAATGATGCGGCGACATGAAACCGCGCGGTTTTGATGGCTTCACGGGTTTTACGACCGTATGGATATGAACTGGACGGATTCCCGAAATGGGCTTCAAGATATGGCCGCATCGCTGCTATGACTTCCGGGTCGTGTGGTGTGGTTGCATTATAGTCGAGGTAAATCGGCTGTGAAAATTCATCCATGATATAAGGCCAAGGAAAAAAATCTAAAATAATATTGTTGTACCTTGGGTCGCCTTCTGTAGATTTCTTAATCGTTATTCACAGGAACCTTCAATAGAACTGAATTTGGGACTCTGAATCAGAATTAAAGACAAAACCACCCGGAAACCCTTTTATAAAAAGATCAGGGAAACATCCACTTTAAAAACAGCAAGAGATATCCAGATAGTATCTTTATTCATTTCTGATTCAATGTTCAGAATTCAGGGATTAAGTAATTCACTCAAATCTTTGCTTGAGCATACAAAATCCTATCACGACAGTATAACTGATGATCTTAAAATAGATATGACAATTTTACAATACCATTGAAAATGATTCAGGGTTCCACCCTGAATCAATGTTATGAAAAGGCAGTCGGCGTGGGTCAACCCTGTTAGCGCATTTTAGAAAAGTGACCTTGCTTCTCCAGATACACCATTCTCGTAAATTATTCTGAGCTGATCCGGCCGTTCTTTATCCATGCAATGATTCGATGGAATGTCACTCCTCCCTTTCAAAAATGACATTGTCTGGATCAACGTTGACAGTTCTTTCCATGCCAGGCAGCTGCGCTCTCAGCCTGATCTTCCGTTTGCAGACGCGTATAATCACAGCGGGAATCCGTTTCACTCTGTGACCGACTACGAACGAACGTTTCCTGGAATAAAGCCAGATCACACGATCGCCAGGTTTCAGT
Organism: Candidatus Aminicenantota bacterium; assembly: GCA_016926925.1. The sequence goes on along the minus strand of JAFGNQ010000164.1, from coordinate 893 downwards.
TGAGCATACGGATTCTCCATCACACCTCCACTATTCGGCACATATCATCCAAGCGGCGGACGATCGCAGGATGAAGGCGTTCTCGCTCGATCAGGTCCCGCATCGAATAGTTGCTCGTAATGGTCAGCCCATGGTTCCCGCGGTAAAGGGAATCGACCAAGTTGAAGAGTACCTCGGTCCGGAAGTCGGTCGGTTTCAGCTTGTCTACGTCGTCCCAGAAGAAATGGTAGGGATCAGGCTTTGATGCTGCTGAAATCACCGGCGAAACGAAACTGTCATCAAACTCAGATCGCCTCAGTTCCTCCACCAGTTCTCGGGTCGTACGCACGTGGCAGCGGATTCTCCCAGCAAGCACCATCTTCCGGTACTGCGCGTACAGGAGGAGGGTCTTCCCGCTTCCATAGTTCCCGATAAGATAAAAATTCCCTCCCGGATCCTCCAGCATCTGCGCCAAGGCCCATTCCTGCTTCCGGTTCTTAGGCCGGTAGGATTCGAAGGAGCTTTCCCGGAAACGCTCCGGGATCGCCGCCAGGCGCGCCGCCCGGATTCTCTCCTTCACGCACTTGCACCGCTTCAGGCCGATGAACTCCTCCCCCTCGGCTCGGCGCCACCCCGTATCGGAGCAGACCCGGCATGCCGGCTCACTGCTTGGGCCGATATATGGGATCGCCCCGGCTCGTTTTCCTGCTCGAAGTCTCTCCCGGATCGCAGTCAAAGTAGTCACCACCGCCTGCATAACTTCCTCCGTTTCCGTTGTTCTGCCCTGCCGCGGGGCCGTCATATTTCCCCTCCAGCACGGCGTAGATGTTCACATGATTCGCAACGAACCAGTCGAAGCTCGCCCGCCAGCCGCGAGGCCCTTCTCCGCGAAGGAAGGGCGTTTGCTGAGCTTT
>JAFGNQ010000022.1 GCA_016926925.1 Candidatus Aminicenantota bacterium | reverse complement strand
TTCCGCAGCAAAGACTTCCATGTCTTTGAGCGCATACCGGAAGGATATGAGAGAAGGGGATCCATGGTTGGGAACGATACAGCAGGAAGCCTTGGCTCTTTGAGAAGAATCTATGGCGGCCGTATACGGGAATGGGATGCGCTCCATCGGCTCTTCCAGTACGGCCGTCTCATCGATTTGGACAGTGTCCACTCCGTAGAGAAGACCTAAGGTCCAGGCTGTCTCATCGTAGGGGGGGAATTCGGCGTCTGCGGGAAATCTCTGGATCTCGAGCAGGTTTTTCGCCAGGGGGCCGTAGGGTTGGTCCAACCGGACCGCTAAAGTCCCTTTAGAGTATTTTTTGTCTTTGTAAGTGAACTCTCTATTCAAGGTATGCACTTCGATTTTCTGTTTGTTCAATTGGCTGAGAAGGTAAGCGACCATGTCCTTCCTCTCTTGATTCTGAGGAATCAGGAACGCATGGGGAGGTTCGCTTCTGCCCTTTTTAACGGAGTTCTTTCCTTTTATCCAGAAATTTTCCAGAAGCATTTTTCTATTTTGTGCGGTCAGAGACAGTGCACAGATCAGTCCTGTCTGCTGGTAGTTGATGTTGTTCCGGAAGGACCAGGTGACTTTTTTTGGGGGTGGGATGAGGCGGTACCACTCCCGGCTGGTGACATCTTTTCCTCCGAATTGCGCCCTCACCTTCCTCTCGAAGGTATTGGCTCCGGCATTCCCAAATGTCTCGTAGAACCTGGCCGTAGAATTGTGATTCGTGGATACCCAGGTCGGATAACCCGGATGCCATCCAACGGGAAAGGCCCAGGTCCAGACGCCGGGCATTCCGAATTTCGTCATTTCGGAGATTTCGTATTGGGCGTAAAGCTGAAATTCGGCGATGGAAACCGGATCGTAATTTCTGTTGAACGGGCCAGGACCCGTATAAATAAAGAAGAGGGGAAGCGATTCGTGGAGGTCATGGGTGATGACGGGTAAGTAGTCGAAAAAAACATCGAAGACCTGCTGTGTCAAGGGTTGGCTTACCTGTATTCCGTCCCGGTTGTTGTCGTGCAGGGTGTATTTGCCCCAATACGGCGGTGACTTAGGCGGGCTGTCTTCCCAGTCGCCGGCATGGATGGTGTAACGGTAGTACCAGTCGACCAGCTTCTCCCTTCCGTCCACTTCGAGGACTGGAATTATGAGCGTTATGACATTCTCTCTTATGGATTGGATCTTCGGATTTTCGGAGACAGCCAGGCGGTAGGCGAGTTCCATCAGCATGTCCGGGCTTCCCGTTTCCGGAGAATGAAGTCCTCCGGTGATGAGATACATGGGTTTGGCCTCCCGGATGATTTCTTGAGCTGCGTCTTCTTCTATAGAGCGTGGGTCGGCCAATTTTTTCATGTAGGCTTTATACGTGCTGATCTCCGAGAGTGTCCTCTCATCGGCGATGACGGCCAGAACTCTCGATCTTCCTTCCTGTGTCTTTCCGATCTCGAACACTTCGATGCAGGGGCATGTCCTTGCCAGCTCAAAGAAATAGCGGTGCACATCCCGGGCATAGGTCAGTTTTTTGGGCGCTCCGGCCACATACCCGAGAAAATCTCTGGGTGAGGGAACCGTATCCGAATCAGGAATGTGGTCTACGAGCGGGGAGAGGAATTCCGGCTTTGTCGTGTATTCCTTGATGAGTTTTGTGGATTCCTTATCAATTTTTTCTTGAGCGAATCCGATGATGAGCAGACTCGCTGTAAACAATGGAATCATAAAAATCGACAACCTGGATTTATTCATGAGTGACCTCCTTGCCATACAAATGTTTTCATGAAGACCTTTTTGGATCTATTAAATCTGGGCTGAGTGTATGGACGGTATGGATTGAATAGATTGAGTGTTTCAATTCTGAGAAACAATGTACACTATTCGGATAAGTTTTTCCAATATTCAAATCTTTTAGCAAGCATCTCTACTGCCGTGATAATCTCAAATCCAATAAGAGTGAGGGTCTCTCATCGCTGTCCGTATTCGTCGAAGACCCCCCCCACCAACCACCATGCGACTCATAAGGACAGCGACTCGCTCCTTCTGGTTTTTTAAAAAGCGATCAGGGAAATGGAGATGCATCCTTTCCATTATGGATTTCTCGTTATATGCAAGTGTTGGCGAAGGACGGAATTCACCCATCAGACAGAATCGATGAATTTGAGGAAACGAGGCAATACGGCACTGGCCAAGGTGAGAACGCCGATCAAAGCTATGCCCCAGGCGAGGGAGCTCATATCTCCGATAAAACCTATTAGCGTCGGGATGCCTCCGGCTCCCACGAGAAAAGATATCGGGACCGTCAAAGAGACAACGATGTTTCTCTCTTTGACATGGCTTATCAAGGACAGGGCGGCCAGTCCTGCCGGGAAAAAACAGGCCGCTATCACCGGCTGAATAAATATGACGACGGCGATCCATGAAGTCGAAGCGATCCCGAGGCAGGCTGTTGCAGCGCCCGTGACGGCAATGACAATCGTCAGAACTTTTTTCAGGCCGAACCTGTCCACAGCCCAACCACCGATCAGGACCACGGCCAAACTGGCGACCCTGGAAAGAGAAACAAGGGTGTTCGCCCAGCTGCGTTCCAATCCGTGCTCGGTGACCAGATACAGTGGAAGCATGGTGAATACTCCCAGGGTGCTGCCGACGACCAGGCCGAACAGAATAACCAGGATCCAGAATCCCGGTTTCTTGAGGATGGTTTTGTAGGAAGACATGCTCGGTTTTTCGCCGCGAAAGGTGCCGCCCCGACCCCAGCGGGCAAATATTCCGGTCAGGAATAAAGACATAAGACCCAGAAAGAGAAATGTCCTCCGCCAAGAAAATCCGAGCAGAACGACCTCGGCAACCATCGGAGCGGCAACAAACCCTAGATTGGGGGCCAGTTCATGGATGGCCAGCGCTTTTCCCCAGTGTCTGGATGGAACAAGTGTTGTCAGTGTGGCCATGGCCGAGGCGATATAAGGACCGGCGGCAAAGCCGACGAAAAATAGCGTCAGCCGGATCCCCCAAAGACCGTGGCTCATCGATGTGGCCAATAGGGCGATTCCTAAAGCGAGGGAAGAAAATACGATGGTCCGTTTATGGGGCAGGAATGAGCTTATGAAGCTGGAAGCGAGAAGGGCGATGAAATAGGCCGAGGAAATGTAGAGGAAGAGAGATCCGGCAACAGCGTGACTTAAATCCATCTCTGATTCGACGACAGGAAGCAGCGGCCCCAGGATGATGCGGGCGGTGAAATTTGCGAAGAAAATCGATGTCAGTATCAGAATGGATCCCAGATGAATGCGCAGGCTCCCCTCGGCCTTCTTCAGAGCGAATTCTTCTCCTGATGTTGTCGATTCTTTCATTGGGAAGGATTCTGTTTATCACGACGATTGCAGCCGTGTCAACCGACTCTACAGGAATAAAATAAAAAAAGGGGATTCCCCTTCCAAGGGAATCCCCTTTGAGGTTCTGCGCCAAGTTCCTTGCGTCAGAAGTCCAAACGCACCCCGAATTGAATACGTCTGGGGTCGCCGGCTTGGGTGGGATTACCGAAGTCCGGAGTGTCATAACGGAAGAAGGGAGTCAGCCAGTTGGTTTTGTTGGTGGTGTTGTAGACCTCGCCGAAGAGCTGGAGCCGGAAACGGTCGATGGTGATGTACTTGGAGAGCCGCAGGTTGAGTGTAAAGGAGTCAAAGTCGCGGCGTGCATTACGGTGGTCGTCCACCATGTCAAAAGCTTGTGAATCCAGGTTGGTATCCGTCAAATAAAAGGCTGTCCATGGAAGTGCGGATCTGTAGTAGGCCAGGCCGCTGATCTGAAAGCCTAGGGGTAGATCCAGGATGCCCATAACAGACAATCTGTGGGTTGCATCACCATTATTCGGCCCATACATCCTCTCCCAATTGTCGTCTTCGTTGTCATACGCCCCGGTTTGTTCGGACTCCACATCTGACCAGGAGCGGCTCAACGTGTAGGCCACATCCAGGGACCATCCGTGAGAGTACCGTTTGGACAGGGTGACATACAGCCCTTTGTAATCCGTCTTACCGTTCATACGGAAGACATAGATGCTTCCTTTGGTTGGATCTGGGCGGAGAGAGCCGGTTCCGGGAATGACGGCATTGTCGTCTTCGATACGGCTGAATTTGAAGCCTCTGGAGTAAACCGCATCCACACCTATGGAAAAGTCGGGAAGCACTTCTCTCTGGACTCCGAGGGTTGTTTGCACGGTATAGGGAGCGATCGTATTCGGTTCGCCCACATATTTATCGAGAGGGACTTCACCAAGGTCAATGGGAGGGACAAAGGGATTGGGAACCGAAGGATCCGGATAACCGGGATATAAGACCTGCTGGACAACTAGCTGGTCCATGATACCGATCAGAAGACCCAGGTTCAACTGGGGATTCTGGGAATAGGTTCCGATACCGCCTCGAATGGCTGTTTTTCCGTCACCGATCGGGTCATAGGAAAAGCCCAGGCGCGGGTTGAAATGCCGCAGGTCGAAATGCTTGATGTCGATGAACTGGACCGTGTAGTAGTTATAGCGAAGCCCCAGGTTCAGGGTTAAGCGGTCCGAGACCTTCCAGGAGTCCTGGGCGAAGAAGCCAACTTCCCAGTAAGGGCTGTTGATATCCGCGATTTTGGGAGATTTGATGAGAACGAGAGGATAGGTGTAAAAATCATTGGGGTCAAAAGGCGCATCGGTGGTGAATACATAGTAGCCGGGAACATACTGCTGCACAAAGCCTCCCAGTTTACAATAAGAGGCGTCGAGGCCGAATTTGAAGCTGTGATTTCCCGCAAAGATGCTGAAATTGTCCACGAACTGATACCGGCTTTCCGGAACCTCCTGGGGGAAATTCGGGTAAGATCCGAAATAGCCCGAAGGCCTCTGGATGAAAAAGCTGTCGTCGTCGTAAGTAGAATGCAAGCCATACCAGTTGTAGGAGTAAAAGAGCCTGACCTCGTTCATGGTGTTATCCGAGGGGTAGTAGGTCCAGTTGAGCTGGAACTCGTGGGTGTACTCATGCTGCCAATAGCCTGTTGTTTCCGTGAACATCCCGCCGTCGACCACATTATCCCAATCGGGCTTGTTGAGGCTGTAGCGGAAGTTGAGGAAGTTCTGCTCGTTGAACTGATAGCTGAATTTAGCCAGAATCTGATTGTTTTTCTGTTGGTAAGGGAATGTCTCCTGCGGCACCAGGGGAGATGTAACTACGGTGTATTCTTCATGGTTGACGCCTTCGTACAATAGGAAGAAATGGGCCTTGTCTTTTTTGATCGGTCCACCCAGGTAACCTGAATAGTTATAGTGTTGGAAGGCGGCTGCAGTCTCGTAGTCTTCTTTGGGAAGCTCTGCCCCCTGGTAACCGTCGTGTTTGACGAAGTAGTTGACATCGTCGAACATTTCATCCCGGTAGAAGAAGGCCAGGCGGCCGCGAAAATTGTTTGTTCCTGAACGAGTAAGAGCGCTGCGGATCATGCCGCTTGCATTTCCGAATTCGGCTTCGTACATGTTGGTCATGACCCGAAATTCCTGGATGGCGTCTGCAGGAATCGCGGATCTGACCGTGTTACGGCCGACCCACTCGTTGGAAACACCATCGGTGAGAATCTCTTCCGAACCCAACGGCTGGGCATTGGACCTTCCCGTCTCGGCTACGACTCCGGCTTTGATGAGAGTCAGGGCACCGAAATCCCTGTCAAGAAGCGGTAGCGAGTCGATCTTGTTCCGGTCGACGACAGCGCTGACCTCGGACTTGGTCACCTCGACCATGGGAGACTCGGCTGTGACCGTGACCTCCTCTTCAAGGGTCGCAGTACTCATGGTAAAGTTGATCGACAGCCGGGCGCCTACTGAAAAAGTCATTCCTTTTCTCAGCTGGGTAGCAAACCCGGGAAGACTCACCTCGCACTCATACTTGCCCGGTTGAATTCCTGAGAAGAGATAGTCTCCATCCGCAGATGTTTGTGTGCTTTTTGCATATCCTGTTTCCACATTCCTTACCGTGACTTCTGCTCCCGGTAAGGGCGCTCCATCCTGATCGATGACCTTACCCTCAAGCGTGACTAGGGTCGTTTGGGCAATGGCATTTCCTACCATCAGCAGACAGACAACAAGCAGCATTGCCGGCAGCAAAAAGAGTTTTTTAGGTTTTTTCATTCATCCCCTCCTTAAAAGGTTGTTTTTGTTTTGTAACCCCTTGACATCTTAGATACATGGATTCCTTCTTTGGCATCACCTCCTCGATTGGGTAGCAGTTTATGAACATCGGTCTTTCCTTCTTCCAAGTACCCATCCCCCCAGTGGGAGAGAAGAATTTTCTCGACCTCTTTTTCGTTTCCGGTCTCTATGGCGGCCATCAAATCCATATGGTCCCGGTGCGAGCCGTCCAGAAAGGACGGATGGCCCTCGGATTTGTCGGTAAGGAAAAACACCTGGTTGGCGTAGAAAGTGTATTTTTCAGCCAAATTCACCAGCGATTGATAGAGAAATTTATTCCCGCAGGATTGCCAGATCTTGTCATGAATTTTTAAGTTCTCCTCGACATAGGGATTGATTTTCTTCTGTTGGTAGAAGACATCCAATTTTTTGGTTCTTTTTTTGAGTTCAGCGATATCTTTCCCCTTGAGGTTTGGAACGGCCAGTTTGGATGCAAAAGCATCGAGCACTCTGACAACGGCAAACAGTTCTCTGATTTCCTGGAGTGTCACCGAGGCGACAATGACCTCTTTTCTTGCGGCAATGATGATGAATTTTTCCGCGGCCAATCTCTGGAAGGCTTCCCTGACCGGAGTCGTGCTGGCCTGGAAGAATTCGGCGATATCCTTTTCCTGGAGCCGCTGGCTGGGTTCGAGCCTGCCCTCGATGATGGAATTCTTGAGGTATTTGTATATGGTGTCGCTCAGAGTGGCAGGAAGCGAAAAAGAAATGTTTTTACCCAATGTCCCCTTAATCATTCCCTCGGACAATCCAAGAAAAAGCGGAGTGCTTGCGGCCGGAGTGAAACTATCCCCTTTTTAGCCTATTTTCAATCGGCTTTTCCCCGGCATTAGAAAATCATCCGCCTTCACTGTATTCTATATGCTCTTTTTTATATGCAAAATTTATACCAGTATTGCACTAAATTGTAACTCAACTGTAATCAATATGTTAACGAGATAGGTGGATGAGAAAGCGATCAAAAAATCCAATTAATTGGACACTGCTCCAATTTTTAGGATTTTTTCCTGGCTTTTTCCAGAATGGAAATGTCGACCCTATCCGAAAGACGGCTGGATTTCTTCTTATTTCGTATCAAATCCTCAAGGCCGATGAAGTAGACTTTTTGTGACCCGTAGTCTCCGATCACTTTGTTATGCCAAATTTGCCGGAATTGCATTCCTTCCAGTTTGGTCAGGAGGTCGATTCTTATAGGCTCATAGCCAAGCTGCAGGATGCTCCCTTCGCACGTCAGGTCACCCTGGGTTATTTCGAGTTCTCCGAATCCGAACTCCTCGAGGGCGTTCAGAATCCTTTGCGCATTTTTACGGCTGGGCTCGATAAGGATGTCGATGTCTTTGGTATACCTGGGTCTGGCATAGAAGGCAACGGCAAAAGCGCCGATGATGCAGTATTTGACGTTATGTTTGTTTAATAATCTTAAGAACTCTTCGTAGTCCTTTTCCACTTTCATGGTTTCGGTCCTTGTGGAGTTTGATAAACTCTTCTCGAAGAAACTGAACCGTCTCTAACCTCGCTGTTCCTGACTGGGAGAGATAGTAGGAATCATCGAATTGCTGGGCCTCGACATAGGATCTCGGCCTCTTCACCCAGATTTTTCGAATCATCTAACGATAAACCCTTGAAATAATTATAAACCAAACTGCTCGAGATAGGAAGAATGGAATTCGAGGGACATCATACTTTATTTTATCGCTTGCTATGAGATATTGACTGTTTTAGGATTAGGGAGAATGGAAAGAGAGGGAGTCATGGGGAGAATTTTAAGATCCTTAGGAGTCATCTTTTATCTGGGAATTATGATTTTCGCTGTGGACTGTACGAAGAAAAGAGAGTCTGTGGAACCTGCGGCTCCGGTTGCTGCCGTATCCGGCGAACTGCATGTTGCCTTTTTCAGCCCGCAGGGCCAAACACAAGAACCGCATGAAGCAGAGACCATTGTCGTGATTTTCGACAGGCCTATAATCCCACTCCAGATGCTTGGGGATGAACCGGGGCCCGAGCTGATAAAGTTCGAACCTAAGGTTCAGGGAAAATACCGGTGGTTGAATCCCAAAACTTTGACCTTCTCTCCGGAAAAGAGGTTCTCTTATGCCGCAGAAATCCAAGCCGTCATTCCCGCCGGCATTCAGTCCTTCGAAGGCTGCAGACTCGAGCAAGATTTCCGTTGGACTTTCCGGACCGTACAACCGCGATTGCTGCAACATTTTCCTCGGGAAAAACAAGAATGGCTCGATACGGACACTGAAGTCCTCCTGATTTTCAACATTCCCATGAGTCCCAAAAAAGCGAAGGGTTTCATTTCCCTTACCGCGATGGATGCAAAAAACAGAGAAGCTGCGCTCGAATTCGAGATCGAGGCTCCATCGAAAAAAGACCTGGAGCAGAATGAAATCGAAGCCGCACCCGATACTGTTCTCATGATCATGCCTCGGGAAAAGCTAAAACCCGAAAACCGCTACTTTGTGCAAATCAGAGCCGGACTCCCTGCGGAAGAGGGGCATCTGGGAACCGTAGAATCGCGCATCATCGAGTTTTCTACATACAAAAAATTCGCATTCTCCGGGTTTACAGCCGGTAAGCCTCACGATCCGGGCGCCGAACTTGAGTTCCGTTTCACCAATCCGGTTGCCTACAAGGATTTTGTGAAAAACATCCGCCTGGAGCCGGAAGTGACGATTCCGGAATACTATTCCGATTGGGATCAGACCGATGACAGATTGTGGATATCTCTTTCTCTAAAACCGGAGAGTGATTATGTGCTCCGCATCGGGTCCGGATTGAAGGACAGGTTCGGAAACAGCTTGGACAAGGAGGAGAAGCTCGAATTCCAAACCTCTGCCTATCCGGCCCGAATCGATATGACGACAGGCATCGGTATCGTGGAATCCCACAGCGACCTGAGATACCCGGTTTATGCCATCAACAGCAGGGCTGTCGATATCAAGGCAGGAAAGGTTACCAATGAGAATGTCATCCCGGTCCTGAACACCAAACAAGTTTTTTGGCAAAAGATCCCGCTCGTCCGTAAAAATTTCTTCCGGACTGAAGAGACGATGCCGCTCAATCGAAAACACAATGTCCGCGAGATATTTCCCATCGGTCTCGAGAATGTCCTCGAAAATAAAACCGGCGTTGTCTTTCTTCAACTGGATACGCATGCGGAAGATGAGTGGAGCCGCTATCTCAAAGCCATGCTTCTGGTGACAGACCTGGGAATCTCCGCCAAATACTCTCCGGACAACAACATCATTTGGGTGACGTCCTTGAAGGAAGGGGTTCCGGTGGCGGGTGCGGATGTGGAAATCCGGGGGGATGACAACAAGGTGCAATGGCGCGGCAGGACCGACGGCCAAGGGAAGGTCGAGACTCCGGGCTGGAAGCCTCTTGGAATTCGAAGCCTGTCCAAATGGGACAAACCGCGACAGTGGGTGTTTGTCCGCAAAGAGAACGATTTCGCATTCGCTTCCTCCGAATGGGGAACGGGCGTCTATCCCTACCGCTTGGGGATTCCCTACGACTGGGATCCGAAGCCCGAAACATTCAGAGGCTATCTCTTCACCGAGAGGGGAATCTACCGGGCAGGCGAAACCGTCCATATCAAGGGACTTTTCAGGGAGAAAGCTGAGGGGCGGTGGATGATTCCCTCATCCGAAGAAGTCCTGTGTGAGATTCGGGATCCTTTCAATAAGGTTCTCCTGAATGAGAAACACAAGTTGGATGAATTCGGATCGTTCTCTCTGGATTTCGAGACTGAAGAAGAGGCCTCTCTCGGGAACTACCAAATTTCCGCTGCGACCGGTCCTTTCGAGGAGACTGATAAGCCCGAAAAGACATACGGATCATTCCGGGTGGAGGCGTTCCGTCCGGCCGAGTTCGAGGTCCATCTCCGCTCCCATGAAGAGGGCTATGTTTTCGGTGATGATTACCGGGCCGAGCTCCATGCCAATTATCTCTTCGGCGGGGCTATGGGGATGCAAAACCTGAGCTGGAGCCTGCGTCTGAATCCCGCCTCCTACGCACCTCCTGGATTCAAAGAGTATATTTTTGGGAACAAAGCGGATTACTGGGATCGAACGGATCCACAGGAAAGCCGGTTGATCCTTTCCGGCGAAGGGAAGCTGGATAAGGACGGTATCCACCCGTTGGAAACCAAACTCGTCCCAGAAGAAGAGACCGATTCTGCATTAGCTGCCTTGGAGGTTACGGTCCAGGGACCCAGCCGGCGGTCGGTCTCCAACCGGATTCAAACTCTCGTTCACCGGGGGGAATTTTATGTGGGCATGAAACCCGAGTCGCGTTTCCTGAAAAAAGGAGAAGAGCTCAGGACGAACATACTGACAGTCGATCCTTCAGGAAAGGTGATCCCGGGCCGGAATGTGAAGCTGGCTCTGGTCCAAAGAGAGTGG
>JAFGNQ010000163.1 GCA_016926925.1 Candidatus Aminicenantota bacterium | reverse complement strand
GGTTTTCGCATCTGCAGGTGAGACGGCCGACAGCCCCATTATTGTGCCCTGGCCGTTCTCTTTCGTGCACCACTCGGCCACATTCCCTCCGAGGTCATACAATCCTGTTTTTCCGGCAGGGGTCATGCTGCCCACTTCCAGGAGGAGCGATCGTTTTTTTTCCAGCTCTGCAATCTTTTCTGCCAAAAGCTCGACTTCGTCCGGATTGGGGCTGTATCCCGCCCAATAATCGAGGTTGTTTTCCTTATTGCCTTTAGCCAGCGCTGTATGTTCTTCCATTTCCTTTTCCGTGAGAAGACGGTAAGGCTTCCCTGTCTTTTCACTCAACCAGCGACAGTAATTCCGGGCATCGTCGAACGCAATGTTGTTAACCGGGAAGTTTTCCGTCCCCTGCTGGAATGAAAGGCTTTTTTTGAATTCCTTAAACTGAGCCCGCGTGATTTCAAAGCGTGATATCATCAGTTTGCCGTGTGCTACCGTCTCCGGAACGAGCGTTCCCTTGATTTTCTCTCCGAATAAATCCCCGACTTTCGCGTTATTTGTTTTCTCCAGCTCGATTCCGAGGGGGGATTCCGGGTTGAACGCTTCATTGGTTTCTTTTGCCGTTTGGAAGAGGTAAGTGTCGAACCAATCCATCTCCTCATCCACTTTGCGCTTGAGGTGGCTCAGTTTGAAAAAACCGTGCGGTTCACCGGGGAAGAGGAGGAAGCGAACCGGCACTTTTCCGATCTGCTGGAGCGCACGGAAGTGCTCCCATCCCTGTTCCGTGGGGACGTTCACGTCCTGAGTTCCGAAGAATATGATGGTGGGGGTGGTGTTTTTCTCCATCTTGAATAAGGGAGAGATTTTGACATAGTACTCCGGTTTTTCCCAGGGCGGTCCTCCGAAATAGGATTCGGCCCAGGCATGCCCGAAGGCGACATTGCCGTAATCTGAAATCCAGTTGACATCTCCGGCACCGGCGCAGGCCGCTTTGAAAAAGTTCGGCCGCTCGAGACAACAGGCGATGGACAGGATCGAGCCGTTGCTCCAGCCCATGATGGCCACCTTATCAGGATTCACGAGTCCTCGCTCTATCAAATAATCTATGCCGTTCAAAATATCCGGCACTTCATACTCGTAGTAATGCAGCTTGATCGACTCCACCCACTCGAGTCCGTAGCCGGCGCTTCCGTGGTAATTCGGTCGGAAAACGAAGGCGCCTTTGCTGGCTAAAAGATTCGGATAGCGGTAAGGATGTTCCATGAAGGTATCCGTGTCCGTTCCTGTCGGCCCCCCGTGGATGATGGGAACGAGGGGATATTTTTTCCCTTTTTCATAATTATGAGGGTAGTAGAGGATGCCTTCGACCTTATCTCCCCGGGCTCCCTTCCAGTGGATGATTTCCGTTTTGGCGATGTTTTTTTCCTTGATAAAGCTGTTCACCTCTAAAAATTCTTCGGCATTAGCGATGGTGTTTCCGGTGAGGTTGCCTGCCATATACAGCGGAGGCGTTGCAGCGGTGGAGTATTGGTAAACGATTTTGTTTCCCTTTTCGGCGAGTGACAGAATGGAGTAGTAATCGGCCTTTTCGTCCTCGAGCCAGGTGCGGGTCCAGGTTTTCGGACCGGTTTTGCGGAAGATAGCCCATTTGTCCGTGACGCCATTTGCTAGAGAAACCAGGATTCCGTCAGCGGTGACGAAGGCACCGAAACTCAGATAGCGGTCCCAGTCGAGGTCGACATCCACATGTGTTTTGGTTTCCAAATCGAAATACGCCAGCGTCATCACCGAGACGAACATGTTTTCGGGATTCGATCCCATCCTCCGAGCACAGTAAAATCCCTTGCCGTCCCGAGTCCACATGAAGTTAAAGGGATACAGGTTGGGTTCCGTGAAGATCTCCTCCCTGGTTCCGGTTTCCAGGTTGTGGAGAAATTGTTTTGGTGGGATTCTGGCGTCGAAGGTCCAGTCGATGGATTGATTCTCATTGGTGACGACCCATTTTCCATCCGGGGATACGGCGAATTCCTCGATGACATTGGGATTGGTTGTCAGGCGCTCGATTTTTTTGGTTTTCAAATCGAGTTTGAAAAGGCGGACGGGTCCGTAGTGCTTCTGATCCGAAACGACGACGGCGTCGTCCTTTTCTTTTGCGAGCTTCTTATCGCGGAAGGTTTCCTCCTCTTCCGCTGTGAATAATAGGGTACCGGCATCCAGCCACTGGAAGGAAATAACTCCGTTTCCGAGAGTGGTCATCTGATATGGCTCACCTCCGGGAAGATCTATCATCCAGATCTGGTTTTTCTTCGCCCGATCCGAGAGGAAGGCGATTTTTTCTCCGGATGGAGAAAAGAGGGGCGACCTGTCGTTCGATTTGCCGCGAGTGAGCTGAATTTCATTTTTCTCATCGAGGGACGAGAGAAAGATTTTGGACACCATGGTGTTGGTCTCCGTATTCGGTGACGATTTCGCCCAGACAGCCCATTTTTCGCAGGGAGAGATGTGGAACGATTCGGCCCTGTCCATCTTCATGTAATCGTCAGGAGTCCAGGCCTTCGGGTCTGTTTTTTCTCCGGATATTCCGGCGGAAAACAGCAACATCAAAGCCGCTCCGGTCAGAAGTACTGATAAGATTTTGTTGTTCATTCGTTCTCCTTTTTTAAACTCTATCATGCTTTTTCATGTAAATCCGTGATTGCCCCTTGTTTTTTTCGTTTTCTTGTTTCCGAGCCGAGCTTTCTTATATAGTGGTACCGCTTGGCGCTCGGGCTCATTTTTTGTGTTTCTTTTTTGAGTTCGGCAAGGGTAGGATGATCCTTTGCATCCGGTTCATAGACAATAGCTCCCTCCGTACAGGCTTCGATACACTTGGGTTTTCCGCCGCAGAGGTCGCAGACATAGACGATGCCGTTGAAGATCTCTATCGCTCCGATGGGGCAGGCCTTCTCGCAAACCCCGCAGCATGTGCAGATGGTGGAGGAGACGATAATCTGGCCCTGATCACCGAAGCCCATAGCGTTTTCGGGGCAGCGCATGCAGTAGTGCTCTTCACACTGCACACACACGATCGGCCCGTCCGTTCCGGTCTCGTAAAGGTTCAGCACTTTGATTCGCGCGAGGCGGTTGTTGATCCGGCCTGTGTGGAAAAAGGCGCAGACTGTCTCGCATTGGCGGCAGCCGGTACACTTGCTTATATCGACTCTGATCATTCCGAAACTTCAACCTCTTGTGAACATCTTGAGTGTCGCTTCAATTCATGGACCTAAAGCAGGCTTCTCATTCAATCCATTGTGAGATGCCGTTCTTTTTTATTCTATCACCTCCAGGAGGAATTGGACCAATCCGTCCGGGTCGGGACATGAAAAAGTCTTCACCGTTTTTACCCAGTGGCCGTCATCAAGCTTGTCTCTCTGTTCCAGGATTGGGAAAATCGGCATCATGCTCTGCAGTGCCCAGATGCAAATGTACTGGCCTTCGGGAACGAAGAGTTTGGAGTCTTCCACATAGAAATAATTCCCGACCTGCATGGGCAGATTGCAGTATCCGTTGATCCTTTCCACGCTCACCTTTATTTTCGCCATGTTCATCCTCCGGTGGAAAAAATTGCCTGTCCCTTTTTTTTAGCGCCAGAGTTTATCTGCGGCGTCATAACTGTCGGCCTTCAAATCCGTTTTAGCTTGGATGAGCTTGTGTTTGGCTATCCTATCGGACGGCGTTTTCGGCAATTCCTCCACATATTCGATATACCGTGGCACTTTGAAGGAGGCCAGTTTTCGTGCTCTCGGCAGGCATGTTCCAGAAGATGCCCGATACTTTCCATTTATTTGGTCATAGCCCAGGCGAAAGCCACCCAGTCGGCCATAGATTCGATAAACTTCTCTTTGTTTCCGGTTCCGTGTCCCGCGCCCTTCATCACGCTGAGGATCACCAATCGGCTGGGATCCCCCAACCTCTGCAGCTCGGCCACATACTTGTAGATGTGCCCCGGCTTGCAGCGCGGATCGTTCTCGCCCACCACGTTTAAGATGGGAGGAAAAGTTCCCTGGTGGCTGACGTTATGGAGAGGGGAATAGCTCAAGAGGTACTCGAACATCTCCTTGCCCATGCTCGGGGCTCCCAGTTCATTGGTC
>JAFGNQ010000162.1 GCA_016926925.1 Candidatus Aminicenantota bacterium | reverse complement strand
ACGAAAGGAGTTCCGTTGAAGGACGTCCTGTTTCTTCTTCTCTTCCTCATGCCTTCGGTGCTGGCTTTTACCCTGCCGATGTCGGTGGCGGTCGGAATTCTGGCCGGGTTGAGCCGTCTTTCGTCGGATTCCGAGATTATCGCCTTTAAAACCCTGGGTGTGGGGTACAAGCGCTTGCTGCGGCCGGTTCTCATATTCGCTTTTTTGGGATTTGCGGCCACGTCCTTCCTCACTCTCTATCTGACACCGCATGCAAACTATCGTTGGGTTCAGATGTTCCGAAAATCCGTGCTTTCCAGAGTCCAGCTCAACATCAAACCGCGAACATTCAATGAATCCATCCAAAATGCCGTTATCTACATTCAAGACATCGACAACGACGATAAATGGAGAAATATTTTTGTATACTTTTCGGAGCCCCGTGAAGAGCCGAAAGTTATTTTCGCCAAAAGCGGTGAACTGAACATCTTCGAGGAGGAGAAAAACGCCTCTCTGGTTTTGCACAACGGAGTTCTCCACACATATCCGTTATCCGAGCCGGAGAAGTACCGGGTGACCACATTCAGAACTCTTGAAGAGGACCTCCCTTTGCAGGGTTTTTTTGCTCCTCGAAGTGATAAAAAGGGCGTGAGAGAAAAAGACATCAAAGAGCTGAACAGAGATGTGCGCCTTCTTCAGACAAAATTGGCGGAAGCTCCCGACGAGCCACCCAACAAGGCGGCCGCTTTGGAACTGAGAAGGAATTTCATCTCTCACTGGATCGAGATACACAAAAAATTCGCCCTGCCCTTCTCTTGTTTCATTTTCGCTCTGCTTGGACTGCCGCTGGGCGCCTCCACAAGAAAAGGGGGGCGAACAAGCGGTTTCACCATCAGTATAGGAATCATACTGGTCTATTACATTCTGATTACGGCCGGAGAGCAACTGGCCATGGACGGCAAGATTTCCCCCCTTGTAGGTATGTGGGGTCCGAATATTTTCTTCGCCTTGGTGGGGCTCTACCTCTTCGTCAAATCGGTGAGAGAGACATCTCCCTTTTCTTCCCTGATTCGTTTGTTCAAACGAAAAGACGATCATGCCACATCCACGTCGGAGGAAGCAGCACGATATCCCTTGCGTGTGACTCTCCCTTTCCCAAATATCCTTGACCGGTACATACTCCGCAAGTACCTGACTGTTTTCCTCATGGCATTTATCAGTATGATTTTTATTTTTGCGATTGTGACTTTTTTTGATCGCATAGGCAGCTTATACGAACACAATAAACCGATGAGTATGCTCTTCGCTTTCATCTGGCACAAGCTTCCGGAGTTTATCCGTTATGTCCTCCCGGTTACAGCCCTGGTCTCAACCCTGCTGTGTTTGGGTCTGTTGACCAAGTTCAATGAAACGACCGCTTTGAAAGCCTGCGGAGTCAGCCTTTACCGCATCGTTGTCCCTGTTCTTTTCATGGGGATTCTGGTGAGTTTTTTTTCCCTTTATATCCAGGAAACCGTTTTCCCTTTTTCCAACAAGAAGGCTGAAGAAATTTGGTTTCGGATAAACGATGTCCCTCCGCGAACCTACCGGAACCTCGACCGCCGCTGGGTGCTCAGCAGGGATGGTACCAAAATCTACAACTACGGCTATTTCGATCAAGCCGCTTCCGCCTTCAGCCGTCTTACCGTATACGAGATAGATCCCCGTGAATGGGCGTTGAAAAGAAGGATTTTTTCCGAAAAAGGCTATCTTCAAGATTCCGGTCTGCTGCTGACCAAAGCTTGGTACAGGACCTTCGAGAGCGACAGGCCCGTCCTTTTCGAGAAAAAAGATGAAATGGTTCTCTCCGATATGGAAAGCATGAATTATTTCTTTAAAGATTGGAAAGAGCCGGACCAGATGAATTACGGAGAGCTGGGATCTTACATTCGCGAAATCGAGGAGAAAAACTTTTCAACGGTGCGATTCAAAGTCGATCTTCAGTACAAAACGTCTTTTCCTATTGTCGCTTTTGTCGTCACGCTTCTCGGTATTCCGTTTGCTTTTTCAATGGGGAAAAAAGGCACTCTGGTGGGACTCGGTCTGAGTATGGGTATCGTTATCATATACTGGGGAGCTATCGGGATCTTCAAGAGCCTGGGTTATGTGAACTACTTGAGTCCTTTTTGGGCTTCCTGGGGCCCCAATCTTTTATTCGGGTTGCTCGGACTTTATTTCGTTTTTCGGTTACGCACTTGATTTGCGCTGATTTTGATCCGTTACTCCCCCTTGTATAACCTGGGCGAACGCCTGGCTTTGGTTGCCGTTTCCGCAAAAATTAGAGAGAGCTGTGGGAAATGATCTGGTGCTCGTCACTGTCTTTTTGCGCCGCATAAAAAAGGTGGGTGGGGCTTCCAACGAAATCGGACTTTGACGAGCCGCCGCCTCCGGGAGGGCGGGGGCGTGCACAAGAGGAGCCCGACGCTCACATCTTATACTTACCGAAGTCTTCCGGTTTTAAGCTCTCCAGCCATTTTTTCAGTTTCTCCGAGTCTTCGAGGTTTTCATCGAATTTGAGACTGTGCGCCTTTTTGACGACCTCCTCTTCGACAAAAATAGGCACGTCCATACGGAGAGCGAGGGCGATGGCATCCGAAGGCCTGGAGTCGATAGCATAAATATCATCGGCATAGCGGCAGAATATTTTGGCATAAAACGTGTTGTCCCTTACATCATTGACCACGATTTTTACCACGGGAATTTCGAATTTCTCTAAGAGATTTTGAAGCAGGTCGTGAGTCATGGGTCGGGGGGTGGCAATGTTTTCCATCTTGAGGGCGATGGCGTTGGCCTCGAAAACTCCGATCCAAATGGGAAGCATGTGCTCGCTTTTGCTGTCTTCGAGGACAACGATCGGCATTTTGGATATGGGGTCGACCACCAACCCTTTGATTTTCATTTCAATTTGCATCATGGCCTCCGTGATGTCTAAGTTTTAAATATATAGTCCGTGTTTCCGTATGTCAAGATGACGACGTCTCCCCCCACTTTGTGCAGAATCCTTTTTTGCAAAAAAAAAGAATAGAGGAAACAGGAGGCGTTGGAAGGTGTATGATACGACCTTTCAGGCTTTACTCGCGAACTTGAGGGTCATCGATTTTTAAAGAGCCGGGTGATGTTTTGATCGAGACCGGCTATGATCAATACATCCCCTTTCTTGATGGTTTCATCGGCGGAGGGAATGGTGATGGTTTTTGGCGGATACTTCCTTTTGATCAGAAGGACGTCGATCTTGTAGACGGCTTTGAGATCGATTTCTTTAAGGTTTTTATTCCAGAATTGGGAAGGCGCTTCGATCTCCATGATTTTGTATCCCGCACTCAGGTCGAACGTTTTGTTGGGATGGGTGAATTTCAGTTTTTGCACCAGCCCGGATGTCGCTTCTCTTTTCATGATTTCGTGGTTGTAGGCTTCGATCACGTCCTTTCTTTTGACGACTCCCTTGAACTTTTTCCCCTCGAGAACGGGGATTTCCGCCACATCCTCGCGGCCAAAAATCCTCATGGCTGTTTCCAGGTTATCGTCGTAATTCAACTGAATACCCGGAACTGCCAGGTCTTCGGCGATGATGAGAGAATCGAGGAGGTCCTTTTGAAGCACCAGCTTTTTCAACTGATTCAGCGCAAAACAACCGATATAATTGTTCTCCGCATCCACTATCTGGAAGGCATGATGGCTGCCTCCGATGGCCCGGTCGACGATGGTTCCCCCGTGCTCCGTGTTCAAGAATTTTTGATAGTCGCCACTGATGAAATCTCTGACCATCAGGGAACGCAGGATGTTCATCTCGCGTCCTTCTTTGAAAAGAATGCCCCGTCGGCGGAGTTTCATTGTATAGATCGAATCTCTTTGAATGCCGACTGTGATGAAAGAGGCAATGATACAAGAGAGCATCAAAGGCAGGATGATCTTGTAGTCATTGGTCAATTCGAAAATTATGATGATGGCCGTTATGGGAGCGTGTGTGGCCCCGGCCACCACGGCACCCATGCCCACGAGGGAAAAGGCTCCTGCCGATGATATGTAATTGGGAAAAACAGAGTGGAAAAAGTTTCCGATGAGATTGCCGGTCATAGCCCCCATGAAGAGTGAGGGAGCGAAGATACCTCCGGAGCCTCCCGAACCGAGCGTAAAAGATGTGCTGAGGATTTTGGCAAAAACCAGGCCTAGGGCCAGCCCGATGCCGATTTGACCTGTCAATCCCGTATCTATTGCTTCGTAGCTGACGCCGAAGACTTGAGGAAATCCCAGGCCGATCGCGCCGACGACAAGCCCGCCGAGGGCTGGTTTGACGAGGGGATGGAGTCGGAGCCTGTCGAATTTGTCTTCCAGAAAATACAGAGTTTCGATAAAGAGGATGGCCACGATCCCGCTGACTATTCCCAGGATGATATAAGGACCGATTTCCCATATGCTGATGAGAGTGTATTTCGGAACCGTGAAAGCGGAAAAATCCCCCGTTATGAAGCGGGAGGTGAGCGTGGCCAGGACCGAAGCTACAATGATGGGGCTGAAGGCGTAAACCCCGAATTCTCCTAAAATGATCTCGACTGCAAACAATGCACCGGCTATGGGGGCGTTGAACGTAGCTCCGATTCCAGCTCCTGCCCCTGCCGCAACAAGAGTTCGCATGCCCCGTTCATTTATACGGAAAAGTTGGCCTATAGAGGATGCCAAGCTGGAGCTGATTTGGACAATCGGGCCTTCCCTTCCGGAAGAGCCGCCCGAGCCTATGCAGATCGAGGATGCCAGGGCTTTGATGATCGACACCTGGTTACGAATCCTGCCCGAATGGAAGACCAAGGATTCCATTATTTCGGGAACTCCGTGTCCCTTGGCTTCTCGAGCGCCGAAGTAGATCAAGGGGCCGACGAGCAGACCTCCTGCTGCCGGGATGAGCACTGTCATATACCAAGGTTGTGCCCGTACTGCGGCGATGATAGTCGGCGCTCTCCAAAAAAGCTCCTGGAAGAAATGAATCATGAGCTTAAAAAGAATGGATGCGAGTCCGGCCGTGATGCCTATCAGAGCGGCGAGCAGAATGAGCCGAAAGTGTTCTGTAAATTCATGGTTCCGAAAATTCAAGCTCATATTCGTATCTTTGCACTCGTTCGCTACCTAAATTATTGAAAAAAATGCCGAAATCAACCGTCCGCTCGATGCAGCTACCGGACAGCAGAAACCCGGAGGGCGTCCAAGTTGATTAGAATACAAAAAAAGAAATTGCAAATCCAGAGTTATTTTTTTTGTGAGTAAAGAAATTTTTGCGGTTGGGTCTGGGCTCGTCTCATTGCAGCTAAAACAGAGAGAGCTGTCCCTCTTCCTTGTCGGCCGCCGTTTCATTGCCGAAGAGGTCGATAACTCCGTATGTGCCGTCATGACCTGGAATGATTTTGACTTGACCTCTTCTCATCCTCTCGATTCCGTTTCCGATACGTTCCGAGCTGAACTGTTTCAAGCGCTCTGCAGGAACGTCGGTCAGGATCGTTTGTTCGTTTCCGAATTCATGGATAAAGCGGAAATAAATGTCCCAAACGCTTTTGCACTCTGCTGTTTTCCCGATGGCTTGCGCTATGATTTCGTTCAAAGGTATCAGATGTTTAAAAGGAATTTTCATCGGGGGGACTTGGCCGGGCTCGCGGTCCGATAATTCCAATATTCTGTGCATGACTCCAACCGTCAGCTTTTTTCCGCAGCGCGGGCATATACCGTTATTCCGCAAGGTTTCCTGAGGAGAGAGGACCACATCGCATTTCCGATGACCGTCGTAATGGTATTTTCCTTCTTGAGGAAAAAACTCCACAGTGTAGATGAATTTTTCCGGATCCTTGCGTTTTATCGCATTGACGAGTCCCTCGTAGCTGAATTCGGCGTCGAAGACATTTGCCTCTCTTCCGATCCGTGCAGGGGAGTGTGCATCGGAATTTGAAATCAGGCTGTATTTGTCAAGACAGGAAAGCTGCCAGTTCATGGCAGGGTCCGAGGATAAGCCCGTCTCCAGTGCAAAAATGAAGGGTGTCATCTCCTCGAAGCACTCCTCAATCGCGTCGAATCCTGAATTGGCCCCGAAGAGGGAAAACCAGGGTGTCCAGATATGGGCGGGTATCACCACACATCGGGGACAAATATTGGCCACGATTTTTACGAAGTCTTTGGCGTCAAGGCCCAGTATGGGGCGTCCGTCGGATCTCAGATTGCCTATTCCGGAAAGCCGGTTGTTTATTTTGTCGATGGATTCAAAATCCGGGGCTAAAAGCAATATGTGGATTTTTCGAACCTTGCCTTTTTTGGAATAGATGAAGCTGATCTCGGCTGTGAGTATAAAAGAGACGTCCTGGGGAGAGACAGGGATGGATTTTAGAGAATCATTGCTGGGCGGAAGGATGTTTTTGAGTTGAAAGAATCCGTTCCCTGAGGGCACGAGCTTTTCTTTGGCCAAGAAAAGCCACTCAGGGTGTGTGATATCCCCTGTGGCAACGAGGGATATTCCTTTGACCTTTGCCCAGCTTGCTAGAGTGTCCAGGGTCATCTCCCGAGATGTAGCCCGGGAAAATTTGGAGTGAATGTGAAGGTCGGCGACGTATTTCATGTGGAGGTCTTCAAGTGTATCGGATATAATTTCTCATTACAAGAAAAAGAATATTTTACCTGATTTTCAGCCATTTCTCCCGTTTGTTGACCGGAACAGAGGAATCCATGCAGGCTGAAAGGGAGTCAGGCGGTGGCGCTTCCTTTGGATTTTGAGAAAGGGTCCTCTTCTTCGGAAGACGCCTTCTTTTTCAGGTTTTAAAAATTGGATAGCTACCGGCTGATTACTTGCCGCAGTTTCTCTGCGAGTTCAGGATTCAGCTTTTGAAGAAGATCGATTTTCATGTTGGCACTGTACCGGTCTTTGAGAACATAGTAGGCTATTCCCAGGTTGTAATGTGCATAAGCATGATCTTCTTTGAGCTCGGTACATTTGACAAGAGGCTGGAGTGCTTTTTCGTATTGTTTGAGCTGGAGGTGGCTCGTTCCCAAAAGGTAGAAGGCATCGGGGTTGTCAGGCTTGAGCTCGGTGAATTTTGTGAGGGCATCTATTGCTTCGGCATATTTCTGTTGTTTGAAATGCACGAAGCCGATTTGGAAGTAGGCCAGATCGAAGCCGGGGTTGAGCTCAAGAGCCTTCTGGAAAGCACTCAGGGCGTTTGCATAGTCTTCCTTTTTCAGGTAGGCATACCCTGAGTTGTAGTGGTTTTGGGGATTGTCAGGGGCGAGGTCGATGATTTCCTGACTGACCAGGATGGCATTCTCAAAATCTCCCGCTTTGTCGTATAAGCGAAACAGGAAGTTGTAGTAGGACCCTGAATCCTTCGGGTTGAGTTCTATGAGCTTTCTGTAGTGGACTGCAGCTTGATCATAATTCCTCAAATTGTCATGTGCCAAAGCCATATTGTAGTGAGCTTTGAGGTCGTCGGGATTGGTCTTGATAACTTCTTCGAACGCGGTCACCGCCTTTTCGTATTGGTTGAGCTCCATGTAGATGGAACCCAACTGATTGAGGCCTGTCCAGGCGGGACCTGGGTTGATTTTTACGAACTCTTCGAAGGCGCGTGCGGCGTTCTCCAGCTGATCCAGTGACTGATAGGCAAGCCCCAGGTTGTAATAAGCATCTGGGAAATCAGGATTTTTTTGAGTGCTTTGCTCCAGCGGGGCTACGGCTTGGTCCGGCTTGTTCAGCTTGATGTAACTGACTCCCAACTCATAAGCTGTTCTGAAGTTATCGGGGTCGACACCCAAGGCTTGTGTGTAGTACTCGGAAGCTTTGTCATATTGGCGCATCTTGCTGTAAAGAGATCCCATCTGGGCTAAGGCATCGGGATTACCGGGCTTCAGCCTGAGAGATTCTTGAATGAGTCCGATGGCGTTGGCGTTGTTTTCCATCAAAGCATAGGCCAATCCCTTGAGATAGAGCCCTTCGGGTGTGGCAAAGTAATTTTCATGCTCGATTTTATCGAGAGGAGTGACCTGTTTGCTTTGCATGAGATGCTGCGCATAACTGGCCGGGAAAATCAAATTCCTGATTTCTCCCGCGCTGCAGGCGATGCCCGTAACCTCGCCGGCGGAATTGAATAGTGGGGATCCACTCATCTCCGGGGGAATGGTGATGTTGCACTGTGCGATTCTTTGCGTCTTTGTCAGAGGGACGATACCTGTAATGCTTGTATCAGCCACGGAGTCTTCATCCGCGACGACGATGTTCTTGCTTCCGATTACGAGCTTGTCCTCGAGACAGAGAGGGGCTGAGGGATGCCCCTGACCCTTGATCTTGAGTAATGCTAGATCCAGGTTTTTGTCCACAGCAACGATTCCCAGGACCTCCACGCGTTTTCCTTTAGATTTCTGTTTTTTATTTTCGGCGTCTTGAGCAGAGGCGGTTGGAGAAAACACACTTTCCCAATCCACTTTCGTCCTGGCTGTCTTGACTTTGGGGATCTCGACTTCTGCGGATTCGGCCTGGCAGATGAGATGATAACTGGTCAGCGCATATCCGTCAGCAGAGATGAGGACGGCTTTTCCCGTTGCCACTTCCTTATTGTTTGCATCGTAAGCGACCAGAGTTACGACGGCCTTATCGCTTTCATTTAAAGCCTCAGCCTCTTCCTGGAGTGCTGAAGAAAAGGATGCTGTAGTCAGAAAACAGATGAAGAGCCACAAAAATATCCTCGTCGTTTTTTTCATCTCTCCCTCCTCGATACCCTTCTCATCAAAAATTTACCTGCCTCCGCGGCAAATGTCAAATCGGCATCTTTTTCAATAGGCCAATCCCTAGCTTTGAAATCCGGGTTCACGCAGAAATCCCGCTTCAATACTTTAGTCGCGTGAGACTGCTGCCGGTCGGACATCGAGTCAGGCTGCATAGCGGTAATATGGGGCTTGCTGCGGGATTGAAAGGATGGAGGCCGAAGGTTAGGCGAAAAAAACCACTCTTGATTTCGGCTCAGTCTGATGCAGAACCGTCTTTTCGAATGCAGGAGGGTCGTTTTATTCTAGCGTAAAGTCTATGTTCTTCGTTACGGACAGTCCGGTGTTGTTGCACTTGAGTTCAATGATCAATGTGTACGAACCCGGATCCAGATCTTTTGTTTCTTTCTTCTCTGTTTTTTGGTCTCCTTCCTGAGTTTGTACAATTACGGTTTTCTTGAGAGGAAGGGGCTGGCTGATGATGGGTGTGGTGTATTTGGTGCCTGCAAACTTGATGATGGGCTTGTCGTCTTGAACGACCTGATAGGCGGCATCGATATCGAAGACGTCCTGGGCATTAGGCTGTGCGCCGAAAAGGAAGAAGAAAATATCCAGGTTTTCGCCGGGTGCGAATTTGCTTTCCATGTTGGGTGTGATTTGGAGAACCGAGTACGTGAAGTAATCTCTGTGGATCACCACTTTCATCTCGGGAGATGCCATCTGGGTCAGTTTTTTAACAAAAAATATGGGAGTGGTGTCCAGGGTATCGGTGAACTCCGCGGCATTCGGGAGTGAGAATTCGAAGTATTGTGTCCCGATTTTTTTCAGATCCGATGAGGCTATGGCGAAGGAAAGAAGGTAGTTTCCGGGGGGAAGGGGGTACCCGGTCGAGCAAATCGCGTCTTCCTCAGGATTGAAGGTAGCCTCTTCTACTTGGAAGTCTATGGGGACATAGACTTCTCTCGTGAAATCACCATCGAGTCGATCGAACTGAAGGAAGGCGTGAGACTTTGTCTGGAGCATTCCTTGAGTCTCCGAGGCTTCTTGTTCTGGCTCTTGATTTTTATCTTTTTTGTCCTGTTCTGCCGCGGGTGCCATCGGGACAAAGCCCAAATCGGAGTTCTTTATTTTGAAAAAGAAGACGCTGTGCACGTTTTCACGCGCAGGCAAGTAGAGGTGTTTTATCATTTCGAAGGGGATGTCCAGGCGTGCTTGCCGGGTTTTGATCCCGTCTTTGAAGACCTGCTTGACTTCTTTCGGGATGTAAACGGTCTGATTGTCCTGGTCATTTTTCTTTTGCATTGCCTGAAGGCACGGGTTTGCTAGAAAACATAGACCGAGTCCAAGAATTATGATTGTGGTCGTGAGGATTTTTCCTTTCATTTTTCCTCCTCGGGAAATATCCGATTTTTCTCAGCACGGAAGTATCGATCCTGGTTTGGAATGGGCCTCCAACTACCCCGGATATTCTGTATCGATAAAAACATCACTATAGCAGAATTGCGTTTTTTTTTCCACTTCAATTTAAGCTCAGCTTGAGTTCGTGACGGGCAAGATCATTTGTTTTTCTGGTACTTGAGCACGGCATTCTGGTGTTCTCGGAATGTCGGGCTGAAATGGTGGCTCCCATCATTTTTTGAAACGAAATAGAGATAATCGACCTTTGCCGGGTTGAGGGCTGCCCATAAAGATTCCTTTCCCGGATTAGCAATAGGCCCGGGAGGAAGTCCGGAATAAAGATATGTGTTGTAGGGCGAGTCGAGCTGCAGGTCTTTTGAACGAAGCCTGTCTTTGAAGCGGCCTTCTTGTTTCAATACGTAGATGATGGTTGGATCGCAGTCGAGTTTCATGCCTCTTTTGAGCCTGTTGTGGAAGACGGCGGAGACGAGGCTTCGCTCGGCGGCTACGGATGTCTCTTTTTCAATCAGGGAGGCAAGGATGACGACATCTCGGATTGTCAGCCCCAGATCGACCGCCGTATTTTGCCATTGAGTGCTGAAGACTTCGCGGAATTGTGAAACCATAGCCACTACGAGGTCCCTTGCTCCGAATCCTTTCACGAAGTTGTATGTTTCTGGATATAGATAGCCTTCCAAGTCGCCTGCCTGCGTATCAAGATCTTCAATGAGGCTCGTTTCCTCCGAAGACAAGAGAAAGCTTTCTCTTGTGATCCCTGTTTGGGATTGAATCTGTTCGGCCGTTTCCAGCCGAGTAAGCCCTTCGGGAACCGTAACCGGGTGGAGAATAACCTCCCCATTCGTTATCTGTTCCAGGACGTTTTTGGTGGAGCATGGAAATCGGAAGGCGTATTCCCCCGCCTTGAGGCTCCTCGGCGCGAAAAAAAGTTTATAGCCCAGGATGAAAGCCCATTCCCTTCTAATCATTCCTCGTTCTCTGAGGTTTTGAGCTATGTCTCTGGCGGATTCCCCTTTTTGGACTTCGAATACGGTTTCGGCCTCCATGCCCTTTTTCGGAGAGGTGAAGACAGAAGAGAACCAGCTCAGGAAAAACAGCAGCACGAACACAGCCAATACGAGGATTTTTTTAGCGATCTTCAGAATCGAGGGAATCATTCCGTTTGCTCTCCAGATAATCCGACAGGATGATGACTGCGGATATCTGATCTTTGAATTTTTTCCTTTTTTCGGGTGAGGCTTTGTGTTGACGAAGAACTTGGAGTGCCTGTTTGGTCGTCAACCGTTCGTCCCAGAAAGTAATGGGCAGGCCTAGACATTTTTCGAGCCAATCGGCAAATTCTTTGGTTTTTTCAACCCGAGTTCCCGGGCTCCCATCCATGCGCAGCGGCAATCCGATCACGATTTCAACGATTCCATAATGTCGGACGAGTTCCTTGAAATAGAGCGCATCCTTTTTTCTGCTCGTGACCTGGTAGCGTCCGATGGCCTGGGCCGTGACTCCGAGCGGATCGCTGACTGCGAGCCCGATGCGCTTATCCCCATAGTCGATGCCCAGAATTCTCATGGAGAAAATTTTTTCTCCCCGCTTTTTTTTTGGCCGAATTTTTCCAATGCCAGTGAAACCAGCTCTTCGAGCAGTCGGGAATAAGAGAGGCCGCTCACTTCCCACAGCTTGGGGTACATGCTGATTTCCGTAAACCCGGGAATCGTGTTGATCTCGTTGAGATAGACTTTCTGCGTCTGATCTTGAAGAAAAAAATCCACGCGGGCCATTCCCGTTCCTTCGATGCTTTTGAAGGCTTCGATCGATATCCGCTGCACCTCTTTGATAACATTGGACGGAAGCTCGGCCGGAATACCGTACGAGGTTTTTCCGTCGATATATTTGTCTTTGTAGTCGTAGAAGTCGTTGAAGGGAATGATCTCGCCCGGCAGGGAGGCCCTGGGATCTTCATTTCCCAGGACACTGCACTCCAACTCACGGCCTTGGATTCCTTCCTCAACAAGGATTTTTCGGTCGAAAAGGAAGGCTTCTTTTATGGCGGAGGCGAGCCGGCTGAAATCTCCGACTTTGGTGATGCCCACACTCGAGCCCAAATTCGCAGGTTTCACAAATATTGGTGGAGCGTATTCTTTCCGGACAGTATCCAGGCAAGCCTCCGGCTCGTTCATCCATTCCGTCTCACACAGGACAGTATGTTTGACTACAGGCAGGTTTTTTTGCTGAAAGACGGCTTTGGCTATGGCTTTGTCCATGCCGATGGCGGAAGCCATGACGCCGGCTCCGACATACGGGACATCGCAGATTTCGAAGAAACCTTGGATTGTGCCGTCTTCTCCATAGGGGCCGTGGAGGATGGGGAAATAAACGTCTGCTTTTACTGCGTTCACTGAAGGTTCATTGAACCAGGGAAGGAAGGAACGAAAGGGGCCTGCGTTGAGCTCCTCGATGGAGAGATGCGGAGAATCGACGGTGCGCCAGCGTCCGCTCTTATCGATGTACAACGTGATAATCTCGAATTTTTCCGGATTGAGGTTGTTATAAATAGAGCGTGCGGAGCTTATGGAGACCTCATGTTCGGCCGAACGGCCCCCGAAAAGTATGCAGATTGTTGACTTTGCCATGGCAACTCGGAAGGTATTTTATCGGATTCCGCATCGCAAGTCCATCCATCCTTTTGAGCCGCCGGCATTTCCATATTGACAGTCTTCCTGCGACTTAATATAATAGGGCCAAAATTAAGGCACCAAAAAATCTAGCAAAATGTCGAGCGTGAGGGTCTTTAACTGCAAAAAAGCGGGTTTATTCGTACTTAACCTATGCGTTTGCCCATCAAAGCATGGGATGACGGAGTCCCTTGACAACTAAAAGGAGGCTGCAATGAAAGATCGGAAATGGACTTATTTCTTCATTGGCGTCTTCGTTCTGTTTACGCTGTTCTCCTTTGCAGAAACGAAGAAGCTCAGGGAGATTGGAAGATACAAATTCGCACAAATCGAAGACGTCGTTCCTCCGGAAGAGGCGATGAAGATCCTCGTGAACAGATATTCGGAAGATATCAAAAAGGGATTTGAATTAGCCGGATACGGCCATGTGTACCTTCCTTTTATCGAACAGGTCAAGCAATCTGTCTTTGAAGAGAAGGAGTTTGCCGTCGGAGAAAAGATGAAATGGATGCTCTTTCGCTCCCAAGGCAATATTAAGCTTGTTCAGGACCTTGAGTGGGCGGGAAGCGAGCCCTTATCCGTGCTTGTCTTCTCAGTCGCCGATGGGAATACCCTCTACGAGTTTATCATGCCGACCACATGCGGGAACATATCTTTGGTGAAAGAAACGGTCCTTCAAGCGGCCGAAAAAGTGGAAGAACCCGTTCAATTAGTGGAAGAACAGGAGCCCGAAACCGAGATCAGGAAAGCCAAGATATACCAAGATATTTATGCGTTATTATCTGACTCGGATCTCTATTGCTCTATTTTCATCATGGATGACGATCCTCCGGAGATGCAGGTCATCGGATCCGAACGGGGATACGAGCGCACCCTGATATCGGATGGCGAAATCATCTACGTCAACAAAGGAAGCAACGACGGCCTGGAGACGGGCCAACTGTTCTTGGTCTTCGAAATGGGCCCGAATCTAGGCGGTTACGGCCCTGTGGGGATCAAGAGGGGGCGAGCCCGCCTAGTTGACTTGGAGGAAACCCGGGCTTCCGCCAAGGTGGAGAAAGCCTGCGGCCCTGTCATGAACGGCCACTATCTTGTTCCTTTCGAGGAAAAAGAGAGCCCGTTGGGGAAAGACCTGGGATTCAACGTTCCCCCTCATCGTGTTGAAGGACTCGAGGGAGAAATCATTTACCTGCAGACGGGTTTCCATGAGGTCGGAAGCGGATATTGGGCTATCATCAATGTCGGCGAGGAAGACGGCGTTCAGGTCGGGCAGCAGTTGATCACTTACAGAGAAGAGGAAAAAGACGCCCCGCTCTATATATTCGGAAACATCGTCATCATCGACACCCAGAATCGGACTTCGACCGTCAAAGTCCTCTCCTGCCGTGATGTCTTGAGGATAGGAGACCAGTTGATGACGCGGCCGTCCCAATAATCGGAGGCTTTCTCACACGACTCATTCCTGAAAAAAGATCAGTGCTCTGTTCGAAAATTCATGTCGCTTCATCCATCCCATTAGATTCAATCTTTTGCTTATTATTATCAATCTACTTACACATATGTAATGTGAACAAAAAGTCATAAGCTGCAGAGAAACTCTCTGTTTCATGTGGCGATGGCTATTGACACAAACTGTTGATTTTGATAGTTTAGCGAAAGGCTATTTAACGAGAGCCCCTGAGAGAGCGGGCGTAGTTCAGTGGTAGAACGTCTGCTTGCCAAGCAGAAGGTCGGCGGTTCAAGTCCGCTCGCCCGCTCCAGATATACCCCTTGTTTTCAATAGTTTTCCTCATATTTAGCTTTTAGCTAGCCTATGCAATTTTAAGCTATTTTTTCCATCAAATGACCAATCTGTGACAAATCTGATTCGAGTTTGGCACATGGGAATAAATTTGCTTCAAGTTCCAATTGACTCTCAAAGGATTAATTGCTATTCTTCTTGCCGAGACAAGATAAGGGGGATACATGGACGTTACCTGTCCCAACTGTGGAACCGAGAACACCAAGGACTCTGAGTTCTGCAAAAAGTGCGGTACTCAGATTAAAGAAGCCAAGGAGAAGCCTCTCCCAACCCAGACCCTAGAAGCACTAAGAGAAGAGTTGGCTACAGGCTCTACATTTGCGGAAAGATACCAGATCATAGAGGAGTTAGGCCGAGGTGGTATGGGGCGAGTGTATCGGGTCTTAGATAAAAACTTGAATGAAGAAGTGGCTCTAAAGCTCATTAAGCCTGAAATCGCTTCTGACGAGAAGACTGTCCAACGATTTAGCAATGAACTCAAGGTTGCTCGCAAGATCGCCCACAAAAATATAGGCAAGATGTTTGACCTCAACGATGATGAAGGCACGAAATACATCACAATGGAGTATGTCTCTGGTCAAGACTTAAAAGGGCTGATCAAACAATCAAAGCAACTCAATGTTGGCACTGCCATCTCAATAGCTAAGCAAATGGCTGAGGGCTTAGCTGAGGCCCATAGGTTGGGTATTGTCCACAGAGACCTAAAGCCCAGTAACGTCATGATCGACAAGGATGGAGATGCCCGGATTATGGACTTTGGGATAGCCAGATCGGTAGCTAGCGAGGGGATAACAGATAAAGGGGTGATGATAGGCACTCCTGATTATATGAGCCCAGAGCAAGTTGAGGGGAAAGATATTGATCACCGTACAGACATCTACTCACTGGGGGTGATCCTTTATGAGATGGTGACAGGAAGGGTGCCTTTCGAAGGAGATACCCCCTTCACCATCGGGATGAAACACAAAGGCGAGATACCCAGGCCTCCTAAAGAGCTGAACGCACAGGTCCAAGAAGATCTAAACCGGGTGATACTTAGATGTCTGGAAAAGAATAAAGAAACGAGATACCAGAGTGCTGGCGAGATGCTGTCAGAGCTCGAGAATATTGAAAAGGGAATTCCGACTGCAGAATGGGTAATCACGGAGAGAAAGCCGCTCACTTCGCGGGAGATCACAATTACCTTGGGTCTAAAAAGGCTTTTTATTCCTGTGCTTGTCTTGATAGCGGTGGTCCTTATCGGACTGTTTGTATGGCATCCGTGGTCCATAAAAAAAGCAGTTTCATCAACCCCTTCAGACAAGCCTTCGCTAGCGGTGGTGTATTTTGAGAACAATACGGGCGACGAAGAACTTGATAACTGGGGAAAAGGCATCTCCGATCTACTGATAACCGACCTCATGCAGTCTAAATACTTGAAGGTGCTGGGCGGAGACCGGCTGTTCGATATTCTCAGCCAGATGGATCAGCTTGAGGCTAAGAGTTATTCTTCAGAAGTCCTCAAAGAAATAGCCGCTCAAGGAGGGGTGAATCATATTGCCAGAGGAAGCTACTCCAAAGCAGGTGATATTTTACGAATAGACATGGTTCTCCAGGATGCCCGCTCTGGAGAGCCGATAACCACCCAAAGAGTGGAAGGAAAAGGGGAAGCGTCCATTTTCGCAATGGTGGACGAGCTGACAAAATGGACCAAAGAGAGCTTGCAAGTTTCTTCAGAACAAATGGCCAATGATTTGGATAAGCAAATCGGTACGGTTGCGACCTCATCTCCAGAAGCTTATAAGTTTTACACTGAAGGAGTTATTCTATTCAATAAAAAACAAGAATACCAGCAGAGCATCGAATCTTTGGAAAAAGCCATCCTCCTTGACCCGGGATTCGCCATGGCTTATAGGAAAATGGCCGTGGCTTTCAGCAATATGGGCAAATGGGAGGAAAGAAAAAAATACATGCAAAAAGCCATGGCATTAAGCGACAGACTCACCGAGAGGGAAAAACTCCTTATCGAAGGCAGCTATTTCGGTTCTTCTGAATCCACCTATGATAAGGCCATCGAATCTTACGAAAAACTGATCGCCCTTTACCAAGGCTCCGATGAAGCCATTTCAGCCCTGACCAACTTAGGCGTGTTGTATGGTCAAATAGAAGATTGGGATAAAGCGATCGAACACACGGAAGCAGCCATAAAGGCCGGTTCAGAATTTAGCATTCTCTACACCAATCTGGCCTTTGATTATATGGCCAAAGGAGAATATGACAAGGCCGGGGAGGCTCTCAAGGAGGGCATCGGTCGTTTTAACAATTTTTCTCTGGCGCATTGGACCCTGGCGAGGCTGTATGCTTTTCAGGGACGATTCGACCTGGCTCTGGATGAGGTGGAAAAAGCTGCTGCCATCGACCCGACTTATACCAAAGCCCAATTTTATCATATGAGTTGGGACTTCGAAAAAGCGGAAGAGGAATACAAAAAATGGTTCAACCACGTCTCTCCAAGCACGCATCTGTCGGCAAGAGAGCGGCTTTCTTATTTGTATCGGACACGGGGTCAATTCGAGGAGGCGAAAAATCAGATCCTGCTGGGCATCGATGAGGCCAAAATACAGAAAGACGATTTGTATCTTGATCTATTTCATCACCAATGGGCCTATCTCTGTCTCATGGCTGGAAGCTTTGAGGAAGCATTGGAAGCTGTGGAAAAAAATGGGTATACAAGTGCCTTTGACACAGTGAATAAATTCTACGATCTGGAGCTTGAAGGATGGATCCTCGCAGAAATGGGCAGGATGGATGAGGCCCGGAAGACGGCGGAAGAAATCAAAGGACTGGTCGATACGGGTCCGTTTAAAAAGCACATCAGACACTATCACTTCCTGATGGGCATGATAGAGCTTAAAACAAAGAATTATTCTGAAGCCATCGGGTCTTTCAAGAAGGCGGCATCCCTGCTGCCTCATCCTGTTGATTTTATAACGGATGACGGCCTCTATCGGTATTTCCTGGCACTGGCTTATCACGAATCCGGAGACCTGCAGGCGGCTCGAGATGAATTCGAGGCGCTTGTCGGGTTTATTCCCGGAAGAAACACCTATGGGGACCTCTACGCAGAGAGTTATTACAAACTGGGCCAGATTTACGAACAGCAGGGGAACACAGCCAAAGCCAGAGAAAACTACGAAAAATTCCTTTCCCTCTGGAAGGACGCTGACCCTAATTTCCCTGAGGTTGAGGATGCCAGGAAAAGACTGGCGGGATTGAGGGCTGAAAATCCCTGAAATTCTCCGTGTCGGCCAATAAAGATTATGTCAACCCATTTATTCCTGCAAACCATTGTTTATCAGATATTTAACTAAAACAGGCGCTAAATTCATT
>JAFGNQ010000161.1 GCA_016926925.1 Candidatus Aminicenantota bacterium | reverse complement strand
GGATACCACATCTCGAGATCAAGCGTCTCGGTTCGAGGATGCTTGCTACTCTGCCGCAAAGAGTCACGCCCGAACTCTGCGCAATCCTCAAGCGGCATAAACCCCTCTATCTCAATACACAATTCAACCACCCGATGGAAGTCAATCCGTATTCCGAAAAAGCGGTCGATATGCTGATCGAGGCAGGCGTTCTGGTGGGGAACCAATCCGTTCTACTCAAAGGTATCAATAACGACAAGAATGTCATGAAAAAACTGGTTCATGAACTGCTGCGGATACGGGTAAGGCCTTACTACATCTTCAACTGCAAGAAACTGCAGGGGATTCAGCACTTCCGCGCTTCCATCGGAGAAGGCTTGAACATCATGGAAAACCTCCGGGGATACACTTCCGGCCTGGGAGTTCCTACCTATATCATCACGGCACCCGAAGGCAAAGGAAAAACGCCCATGGCCCCGACTTATCTCCTCAACCACAACCGCAACGGCAGGCTGCTCTTCCGGACATGGGCCGGACAAGTCTGCGAATACGAGGACGAAGGCCTGGAGCCTTGATCCCGGACATCCAATCATGGCCTCTGAAATCCGAACTCATGTTCTCGATCTGATTGAAGCCTGGGAAGAGGAGCAGCTCGATTTTTTAATCGCCCTCTGCAATCAAAATTCCTATACGTTCCACAAGAAGGGGACGGATCGTGTGGCGGCTATGATTTTGGAAAAGCTGTACGATGTCTTCCCCATCCACCAAAAGATAGAACAGAGCGAGGTGGGCGATCATCATATCCTGAAAACGGGTACAAGCGGGAAGTTCGTCTATCTCCTCGGTCACATGGATACCGTATTCCCACCGGATCATTCATTCCAAACGTGCCGCAGAGACGGCGATTGGCTGGGAGGGCCTGGAACCGCCGACATGAAAGGCGGTCTGGTCGTCATAATCTATGCCCTCAAAGCCCTCAATCAAGCCGGCGTACTTGATTCTTTGGATGTGGCTTTTATCCTTGGCGGGGACGAAGAGAACGGTTCGATCACCTCACAGAAAATCTATGAAGAAGAACGGCAAAAGGCCTGGATATGCCTGGTGGGAGAGTGCGCCGGAGAAAACGGGGAGATCGTGGTCTCCCGTAACGGGAAGGCGGGAGGCCGTTTGGACTGCTACGGACGCGATCGCCACGTGGGCGCCCCAACCGAAGAAAAGACCAGCGCCATCCTGGAGCTCGCCCATCATATCATCGCTTTCGAAGCGCTGAACGGCATGTTCCCCGGGGTTCGCGTCAACGCCGGCCGGATCGAAGGAGGGTTGGGACCGGGAACCGTGCCAGCTCAAGCCTCCTTGTTATTCGATCTTCGCTGGGAAAAGGAAGAACACTTCGCCCCCCTTTACCGACGCATTCAGGAAATCGCCGCACGCCCCCTGCAGCCGCAGGGTAGCTCCCGCCTGACTCTTGGCAACCACCGCCCGGCAATGCCGGCCAGTCCGAAAACGGAAACGGCCATCTCTTTGCTGCGTAAGACGGCCGGAGTACTTGGACAGGAAATAACGACCGAACACCGACGGGGGACTTCGGACGGAAACTATTTCGGAGCTGCCGGTGTGCCCACGCTCGACGGCTTCGGCCCTGTAGGAATAATGGACCATACTCCCGAAGAACGCATTCTCATAACAAGTCTGAAGGCCCGCACTTCCCTTCTAGCCTCTTACCTTCTTCGCTTGAAGGATGTGGAGCTGCCCTTATAAGTTTCGCTGTGCACAGCCAGAAGAGTCCAGATACTGTGATATTGGAAACCAATGAAAAAGGCATGATAAAAGAAAAGCGTTCCGAATCGAGTTTAATCAAGTACAAAAAAAAATTGCTTATTACTGTCTTCTCACTCATCATTCTCTCAGCCTGCGCGGAGAGGAGCCCCGATGACCATTCAAATCAATCAGAAAAAATGGCCTCCGGCCCGGACCCCGTTACCATACTCTCAGTAAATCCGGGGGAGTCGGATTATCCGTCAATCTGTGCCGGCCATGATGAAACGGCTTGGATTGTTTGGCAAGCTTATCATAAAGGCACTGACAAATTGTACGTCTGTCATTGGGAAAACGGCGATTGGCACTATCCCGTAGCCGTCCACTCTGTCAAAGGCGATATCTACAAGCCCGCTTGCGGAGTTGACGGAGAAGGGAGACTCTGGATCAGAACCGGAGTTGCCAGTAGCCGATAGGCCCCCACGGCAAAAACCTCGAGTTTTCTGCAAAAAAATCATTTGTGTTACAATGATTAAAAGGATGAATCCTATGCGCATCGTGCTCTTTACAGGTAAAGGAGGTACGGGAAAAACAACCCTCTCAGCGGCAACAGCTCTCCTCTCGGCACAGAAAGGCCATAAAACGCTCGTTATCTCGACAGATGCCGCCCACAGTCTCTCTGATTCGTTCGAAATTCAGCTGTCCAATCGACCCAAAAAAATTGCACCCAACCTCTACGGTCAGGAAATCAATGCCCAGGAGGAAATCGAAGAAAAGTGGGGCGAGATCAAAGGGTATCTATCCGCCCTTTTTTCATCTCAAGGGCTGGATACCATCGAAGCCGAAGAAATGAGCCTCTTTCCGGGAATGGAAGAGTTGTTCAGTCTAATGAAAATCCGGAATTACAGCAAAACCGGAGAATACGCAGCCGTCATCGTAGATTGCGCGCCCACCGCCGATACCCTGAGACTGCTCAGCGCTCCGGAGATCACCAACTGGTATCTCAAGCACATCTTTCCCCTCCAGAGAACAGCGGCCAAAGCTGTCCGGCCTGTCGCCAAAAAGATTCTGCCCATCCCCTTTCCCGAAGATGCTGTTTTTGGAGCGCTAAAGAATCTCTCCACTCAACTGGCGGAAATGAAAAACATTCTTGCGGATAATCAAAGAACATCCATCCGCCTTGTAGTCAATCCTGAAAAAATGGTTATCAAAGAATCTCAGAGAGCCTTTACCTTTTTCAGCCTGTTCGGATACACCGTCGATATGGTCATCATCAACCGCGTGCTGCCCGCTGAGATCAAAGACGCTTATTTCACGGAGTGGAGAAACATCCAGGAATCCTACATACGGATGATACATGAGGGCTTTAGTCCGGTCCCCATCCGCAGCCTAAAGCTTTTCAATAAAGAAATCGTCGGCAAATCTCTGCTCAATAAGATCGCAGGCAATATTTACGGCGCAAAGGATCCCACGAAGCTGTTCTTTGACAACAACCCGATTCGCATCACAAAAGTCAAAAACGGATATGACCTGTACCTGCAGCTGCCGTTTATTCAGAAAGAAGATCTGGACCTGCTTCAGAACGGAGAAGAGCTGTATGTTCGCGTCGGAAACTACAAAAGGACGATAATCATCCCTCACTCACTTCTCAATTACTCTATCGGAGATGCCAGATTCGAAGAGGAAAAGCTTAAAGTGATTTTTCGCAAAAAATAAACCGGGAGGGAAGGAAATGAGCGAAAAAAAAACAAGAGAGATTCGCATCAGCATTCCTGAAGACTTGTTCGCATTGTTCATTCCCGAAGAGACTGTTGGCCATTTGAAAAAGGCTCGAAAAGAAATGCTCCTCTCTCTTCGTTCTCTTATCGATGCACGAATTGAAGCCTTGGAAAAGTCGGAGAAAATAAAAACGACACAAAAGAAAAAAATCAAGATCGAGTAAGACTGCATTTCCGATTCCGTTATGATCTCAAGTCAGACGAGAAGAGTGAGTGCTCTTTACCCCCATCATGTTTTCTCCATAACGAAAACGGAAATGCAAACATCGCGCGATCAGAGTTTGACTTCCTTTTTCCAACTGTGTCAAAATAAATAAATCAGGATCTAAACGATTGCATCGTCAATATCAAAGAGCGGCTTTTTAAATAGATAAATCCGGCTTAATCTCTACTGAAGCATTATGTTATTCTTGAACCGATGAATAAACGAGTCAGCAAAGCCAAGCTCCAGGCCCTGCTTTACACCGATGAGCTGACGCGATTGTTCAACCTTCGCTACCTGCGAGAACAAATCCCGCCATATTTGGAAAAAGCAAAAAAGCAGAAAGATAGAGTTGCCTTCATCTTTTTCGATATGGATGATTTTAAGAACATCAATGACAGCTACGGACACCTGGCCGGCGACAGGGTCTTAGTCCACGTTACTAAGATCATTGGTCAAATAAGGAAGGAAGAGGGTATTGCCATCCGGTATGCCGGGGATGAGTTTTTACTGATAATCCCCAAACTGAATAAGCGAGAAGCGAAGAGACTGGGAGAAGAGATCCAGAAAAGTATGGCCTCTTCCCCGATCAAGATCAACGGCAAAAACATCACATGTGATTGCAGTATCGGCATATCCCAGTTTCCGATCGACGGCAATGACTGGAAAACCCTTTTTGCAAAAGCGGACGAAGCCCTTTACGTAGCTAAAGAACAGGGAAAGGCAAGGGTGATTGTTGTCCCCGATTCGGGGAGGCTCCTCACTCCATCCAAGCTCAATTCCATCCTGGAGACGCCCTACATCGTCGGCCGGGACAATGTGATTCGTTTTTTGGAGAAGCACCTCTCGAATCAAGGCAACACGAAGAATTTCCCAATCATTCTGGGAGAAGAGGGTTCGGGAAAAACGAGAGTCCTCAAACTCGCCGGAGAATTTTCCCGGAAAAAACTCCAATTCACTCTTACAACCAAGGGATATTCTTTTTGGC
>JAFGNQ010000160.1 GCA_016926925.1 Candidatus Aminicenantota bacterium | reverse complement strand
GACAATCTGGAATGAGTGTATCACATTCAAAACAATAGGTTCAACGGCGGACAAGGCGAACAAGATAGATAATGGAAAAGTGGCTCAGTTTTCACGACCGAAAATGCTCGCTTTAAAACGACCGTTGACCATGCGCCCTCCGATATTATTCCTTCGAGAATAGGGTGTGTCACACCTGATCGGAAGGCTCCGGAACACCGGTTTCTTTATTCCATCCTCTTGCCTGGTAGCATTCCTCGAGCATGCGGTCGAGGTTTTTTATTGTGCATTCTTCGGCGGTAGAGTAGCTGCCGAACTCTGGAAGCGAGCGGCAGCGTTCCGGTATCCTGTCGTCGGCTTTAGTGATCCCCTCTCGTGTGTTGAATCTTCTTTGCAGGTCGTAAACATGAGAGCCTAAGTCGAGGAGTGCTTTCCCGTTCACCTCCTGTCCGGTGACTGCGGATGTGATCTCTGCGATGTCTTCCGGTGTGAGCTTGGCGAAGAGAATATAAAATTTGCATATGCCGAGAATATCGGGCACGATGCCCCAGTCCTGCAATTTTTTAGCTATAGCTCCCTTTCCTTCTTCGGCCATGGCATCGATGGTTTGCGGATCGGGCACGCCGTAGGGAATAAGGGACATATCGTTCTTCCCCATATCATAGCCCATGCCCGGAATCGGATGCATATGACACATACCCCTGTTTCCCAGGCCATAGGTTATAGCCAGGGTTTTGCCACAGCGCGGATCATGTGCCGGTCCTTCCATACCCTTGACGTGGATGGCATAGCGCTCGGACCCCCTGCCCAGGCTTTCTGATGCCCTCTTTACGCCCTCGCCAAGTAAGCGGCCGATTCCCTTTCTCAGAGCGATGTCTTCCACCAGCTTGACGATGGATTCGGTATTGCCCCAGGAGAGATCCAAGCCACCCGGGTCTCCTTCCCCGAGGATTCCGTTTTCGAAGCATTCCATGGCGAATGCGATGACCCCTCCCGTGGAGATCGAATCGAGGCCGTATTCATTGCAGAGATAGCTGGCATGGACGGCCGCATCCACATCTTGGTTGAGCACATAGAAGGTGAGAGCCGCCATGGATTCATACTCTCCGCCCTTATGTACGGGAGTTTTCCACGGTCCGGATGCGACATGAAGAATTCTCTTGCACCTGAGGACACAGCCGCGGTAACAGGTGTCCGCTTTGATAAGATTTTTTGTCCGAAAGTGGGCGTAGATCTCCTTACCGATCCCCCAGGAGTTCGACCTCCAGTTCTTGGTCGGGATATCGCCGATCACGTCCCCAGGCTCCAGGTAATCCGTCGTTCCCCCGATGCTCATGCCGTCTTTGCCCATGTTTTCGAGGGCTTTCCTGTTCATTTCTTTGCTGAGTGTGCGCAGCTCTTCGGGGCGGGCGACGGGGATTTTGCCTGTCCCTTTCACTGCTACCGCCAGAACGTTTTTCGATCCCATGACCGCACCGGCTCCGCCTCGACCAAATGCACAGCCTCCGGACATGATACAGGCGAAACGTACCCGTTTTTCTCCTCCCGGCCCTATGGTGACGATATCGAAGGAGTCATCGTTCAGTTTCTCCTGACGGAGGATCTTTTCTTTTTCCGAAGTGGATTTTCCCGAAAGCCCGGAAGCGGAACGGATGGCGGCATTTCCATCTTCGATCACAATGTATGAGGGTTGCTCCGCCTTCCCTTCGAT
The DNA here is from genome assembly GCA_016926925.1 of Candidatus Aminicenantota bacterium. The sequence continues at coordinate 5,437 of JAFGNQ010000160.1, read as the reverse complement.
CGCCAGGAAGTCGAATCCCGCTTTTTTTAGAGCTCCGCCCCATTCCCCACCCGACCGGGACTCACCCCAGATGCCTGTCAGCGGAGATTTGAAACAGACTTCCACTGATCCTGATCCCGGAGCTTGTGTGCCCGTCAGCGGGCCGGTCGCAAATAAAAGGATATTTTTAGGGCTCAAGGGATCTGAGCCGGCAGGGATTTTGTCGAAAAGCATTTTGGCGGCATAACCGACTCCGCCGACATACTTCTTCAAAACGTTTTCATCAAGGTTTTCAGACCATACACGGCCTTTGCTCAGATCCACCCTGAGGATGCGGCCGCCGTATCCGGGATGCACATAGGATGTCCCCATATTCATTGCCAGCCTCCTTGCCGGAAGATTCCAATTATATCAAGGAACGATGATCTTCGCCTCTTTCTCTTCCAGGTTTATGCGCAAAAATTGATGGCCAGAGCGATGTAGTATTTGATACAGTCAATATATTCCGGGATGTACACATGTTCTTCGGGCTTGTGAATAAGAGTCGTATCGCCGGGTCCGCAGATAATCATCGGGATGGATTTTCTCTCGAGAAATGAGACGGCATCCGTCATGTAGTAACCGCCGCCTGGAGCGGTTGTCTTACCATAAACTTGGGAATAAGTCTCGAAAGCGAGGTTGACAAAGGGATCCTTCATGTCGGATTCCAGGGGAGGATGGTCGTTTATGGGCTCTACTTCTATACGGACAGAACTGTTTGCTTTTTGCAGTGTATCGATGATGCCCTGAATATCGACCAATATTTTCTCGTGAGATACTCCCGGCACGGTCCTGATATCCACTGTTGCCTCGCATTTTTCGGGGATGACGTTTGTGTTGGTTCCTGCGTGCAAAGTCGTGATGCTCAACGTCGATTCTCCCAGAAGCGGGTGCTGAACTCCACCGAAGTCGTAGTTTCGGAACTTTTCGAAGAACAGAAGCATATGGGAGAGTGCGTTTATCCCTTCTTTGGGAAGTCCGCCATGAGCGGTTTTTCCATAGGATGTGAATTTAAGCCAGAACCCGCCTCTTTCTGCGATATAAATCGTACTGTTGGTCGGTTCGCTGATGGCCAGGGCATCCACATCATCCATTCCATGCGTTTTGACATAGGCTGCGCTTCCGTGAAAGCAGACTTCTTCGCTGCAGGTATGGGCGAAGGTAATCGTTCCGTTGAGCTCGATGCCCGCCTTTTTGAGAAGGCACATGGCCATGATCATAGCGGCAGAGCCGGATTTCATATCGACCGTTCCCCGGCCGTACATAAGTTCTCCCTCTATCTCGCCTCCGAAAGGATCATGCTCCCAGTTCATGCGCGTGGCCGGAACCACATCGGAATGAGCGCTGTAGAGGAGGTGCGGCCGGGCGGAGGTGCCTTCCATTCTGGCCACAAGGTTTGCCCGCTGTTCCCCTTCGAGTTGAGGCAGATCTTCGATTTTGGCTTCGATACCATATTCGGAAAATTTCTTTTGATCGACCAGCGCGACCCGCCTTTCGTTTCCCGGAGGATTCGAGCTGTCGGCCTGTATCATGGCAGCCAAAAAGGAGGCGGCTTCCTCTTCGTCGATAAGCCGGATGCAGTGATTGTATAGATCTTTATGTCGGGTATTCATTCGCATTGTCTCCTGGATATTAAATTAAGGAATTCTTTGTGAGCACGGCATGATTCTTCGGGCGAGGTGAAGAGTAACTGAGTGATAACCGGCTCTTCCTTCATTCGAATCCTTGTGATAGCGATTCACTTGATAGAGACCCTTCGGCGATCATGTCATCCAAAGAACCGGACAAGGCTTCGATGGTTTGCTCCACATCCTCAGTGCTGTGAGCCGCTGAGAAGGTGAACATGCTTCCGTCTTTGGTGGCTATCCCCCGTTGGAGAAGATGCAGGCACAAGCGTCTTTTCATCGGCGCCATCGAAAGATTCATGAGCTTCTGCGGATCTTTCGTAGGTGGAGAGACGGTATCCTCAGGTTCGAAATCGAATGGCCCGAGATAGAGATGTGCGATACTTCTGCTGTAGAGATATCCGCTGATCGCTTTTTCTTTGAGGGTTTTGTTTCCTTCCCGCCGAAAAAGATCGGCCGCCTGTCGTGCTTTTCTCTGAGGAGTGCCGGTTTTATAAAGCTTGCAGGCGGCAATCCCGGCTGCACAAACAAGGGGGTTGCCGTTCCATGTTCCCCCATGGACGATAAGGCGCTTCTTCGGTGTTTTGGAGCCGAAAGCTTCCATGACATCGGATCTCCCTGCCACTGCACCTACGGCCAGACCTCCCGCCAGGCATTTTCCGAGAGTCGTTAAATCCGGCTTGATGCGGGTTGTATGCTGCCATCCTCCGGGACCTTCCCGGAAACCTGTGACGACTTCATCAAGAATAAGGAGAGTCCCATATTTTTTTGTCAGCTCCGGCAGGCAAATTGTATATTCTGTTTCCAGGGGGATCCTCCCGCTCATCACGGCTCCCCCTCCTTCCAAAAGAAGGGCGGCAAACTCTTTGGAAGACAGGGCTTCTTCCAGTTTTCCGAGGTCGTTGCTTGGAAGGATACGCACTTCATCTGCGATGATCCCTGCCGATCCTTCCATGGCCAGCTCGTCCGACCAGCCGTGATAATGATGTTCGAGGCGGAGAATTTTACGTCTTCCGGTGCAGATCCGTGCCAATCTGAGGGCGAGCATGTTTGCCTCCTGGCCGCTGGCACAGAACTCGATTCTCTCAGCGGAGGGCATCATCTTCTTGATAAGGACGGCGAACTCCACTTCCAGCTCGTGGTTTTCTCCGTAATGCACTCCCCTGGCCACTTGCTCCTGGACGGCTTTGACGACAGCGGGATGGCTGTGGCCGAGAAGAAGGGCTCCATGGCCGGTGGTGTAGTCGATATATTCGTTTCCGTCCACATCCCACTTGTGGGATCCCTCGGCCCGGACGATGTAAGGCCGAAAGGGGTGAAAGATGCGGAGGGCATGGGTGGCGCCGTCGCCTGCAAAAAAGTCAACCGCTCTCTGATGCATTTTCCGGGATTTTTGATGTGTGCGGATATATCTCTCAATCAAAACGTCTTTTTCCATGATGTCCTTCTCATCGTATCTCTGAACAAAACCCTGGTTCGGTCTGATGTTGCACAAGCTGCAACGTATATCGACTTTTTTTATGAGCGGTTGAGTTTAGATGACCTTCATGGTCTTGAGCACCTCTTTCATCTCTTCCTTTTCCTGCTCATCCAGCCCGATAAGGGGCAGCCTGACTTCACCTCCCCGGAGACCGACGATATCCATGGCCGCTTTCAGTGCGCCGAGATACATGAAGCCTTCGACCCCTCCCCAGTAGCTGGTGGCTCCTGTGTGGGGCCCGTGTTTCTGCTGCAGCTTTCCCAGGAAAACATCGAACGGCTCGCATCTTTCCTTACAGATACGGGCTGTTTTCTCCAGGTCGCGGGTGCTGATGGCTTGGTAAACATCGTACGAGATGTCGGGTGTAAAATTGGCGATCATGGTGATGAAACCGGGACAACCGTACACGGCGATATAAGAAGCGGCGATTTCGCCCGAGCCGGTCATGACTACGGTGTCTTCAGGATCGATCGCTGCGTACATGGCGTGGTAAAGCCATATGTCCAGCATGTTCTCTTTGAGCGCAACCACATTCGGCAGCTTTGTGATTTTTTTCATCAGAGGGGGGTTCACCCAGGAGCCGGATGTAATCGGATTGTTGTAGACCATGATGCCGAAATCCGGGCCGACATTCTCTGAAATGGTTTCATAATGGCGGTACATGCCTTCTTCTTCAGGAATATGGTAATAGGGGACGACGACTTGAACACCGTCTGCGCCGACGGATTCGGCGTACGTGCACATGTTGACCGTTTCTTTTGTGCCGGCTGCTCCGGCGCCGGGAAAAACCAATGCCCTGCCGGCGGTCTCTTCCACGACAGCTTTAATGACTGCTTTGCGTTCTGCCTCTGACATGGCATAGAATTCACCGGTACTTCCCAAAGGGACTAGGATAAAGTCTTTGCCTTCGGCGAATTCGGCCAACCAGCGCGTATTCGATCGCATCCCTTCCAAATCGACACTTCCGTCCTTGTTAAAAGGAGTGGTTTGGACGACCACAACACCTTTCATTCTTTCTTTAAGTTCGTTGTATTTCATTTCACTCCATCCGATATATGATCGATCAAATTAAACAATAGGCTTTTGTGATTGTCAAGCTTTTTTTGTCATCTTTCTTTTGAAAGAACCCCGGCTTTTCGAGGTGGCACAACTCATTTTCAATATTTTGATTACAAGGGAAAAACAGGCTGTTTTTTATACAAATGGGCGCGGTATTTCAGGTTAAACTTTTTTCGAATATATCCAAGATCGATCGTCCAAGGATTTGGCGACAGTGAAGAAAATTAGCCGGTATAACTGATCGAGCATATATCAGTATAGGCGATCGTAATGCTGTGTGACCAGGAGGATGCAGTGTCTTTGGAGTTTTGTCTCGTCAGACAGTTTTCTTGTCGATTTGCCTCTCGAGCCGGGCGTATTCGTCCCAGAGCTCCCGGGGCATCCGGCTGCCGTAGCGTTTGAGGAAGCCGCGGATGTCGTCGGCCTCGCCCCGCCATTCCTTCATGTCGATTTCGAAAAGCTTGGATAGCCTTTCCCCGGGGATGTTCAGACCGTTGAGGGGCAGGTCCTTGAGGTGAGGGACGAGCCCTACAGGGGTTTCTCTGGCCCCGACATTGCCGGAGACGCGGTCAACGATCCATTTCAGGATGCGCATGTTATCGCCGAAGCCGGGCCAGATAAAAGAGCCTTTATCGTCGATGCGGAACCAGTTTACCGAGTAGATTTTGGGCGGCCGGGGGATCATGTTTCCCATATTGAGCCAGTGTCTGAAGTAGGTGCCCAGGTTGTAACCGGCAAAGGGAAGCATGGCCATTGGGTCTCTGCGAAGCACACCGGTCTGGCCGGCCGCAGCGGCCGTCGTTTCCGAACCCATCCGGGCTCCCATAAAGACGCCGTGCCCCCAGTTGAAACTCTCGGCTACCAGAGGGATGAGGTGCGCTCTTCTCCCTCCGAATATCATGGCCGAGATGGGCACGCCCTTGGGATTGTCGAATTCCCTGGATAAGGCAGGTGTATTGTAGATGGAAACGGTGAATCTGGAGTTGGGATGCGCGGCCTTGCCCCCGGATGAGTCGTCCCATAGCTTACCCTGCCAGTCGAGCAATTCCGGCGGGGCAGGGCTGTCCGAACCCTCCCACCATGGCTCGTTCCTGGAAACATCCAGACCGACATTCGTGAACAGGGTCGGATTGAAGATCCCTCTCTTCAAAGTCCGAATCATATTGGGGTTGGATTTTCTCGATGTCCCCGGAGCCACGCCGAAATAACCGTTTTCAGGATTGATGGCCCAGAGTCTGCCGTCCGGCCCGATGTT
>JAFGNQ010000159.1 GCA_016926925.1 Candidatus Aminicenantota bacterium | reverse complement strand
CTTAGCGTATAGTATATGATATCCAAGGAAATTGGTAGGGGACTTATCGCAATAATGAGTTCCAGATAAAGAGAGTGCAATGAATCTGTAAATCTTCAAATTCGCATCATCCAACCCATCAGATTCATTTTGTCGCGCTTTATTAGACATCGAGATACTCATTATTAGAATGAGAATTGTTGAGAAAGAGCGAGATAATCCCCGGCGTTGCATTTTTTGAAAGGAGGGTAACCGTGGAAGGAAGCCATGCACAATCCGGAAACACGACCAAAAAATGGCTGATCGGCTGCGGAATCGGGTGTGGGGCGATCGTCATCATAGTGGCCGTCCTGATCGCCGCCGGCTTTTTTTTCGTTAAAAATATCGTAACCGAGTTCAAGGACACGGAGGCCATGATGAGCACTCTGACCGAGCGCTACGGACGCATCGAGGACTTCTGTCCGGAACCGGATGGCTCCATCAAGCCGGAACGTCTTCAAGCCTTCCTCGAAGCCAGGGCCGAATATGCTCCCATTCGTGAAAAAATCAGCCGGTCATTGGACGCTCTATCGAAAGGAAAAGATTCCGGTGAAGTCGAAATCAAAAAGCCCAAAAACGTCGTCAAGATGATCCGGCTTGGGTTCGGCATTATCCCTCAGATAGCCGAGTTCATCAAAACCCGCAATCAGGCCCTCCTGAACGTGGAAATGGGGATGGGGGAATATTACTACCTGTATGTCATTGTCTATTATTCCTGGCTTGGAAAACAGCCTGAGGATGGACCCGATTTCCAGATCGTCGGACCCGATTACGAAGAAGACCGCTTCCGCTACTGGGACAGGGAAGACATCAAAGAGGACCGTCGGGAGCGGATGTTGAGAAGGACAAGCCGCATGATACTGCCCATGATGCGCTGTCAGCTCCAGAAACTGGAGGGACAGAACACAGGTCCGTCGCTCGAACAGTGGCGGATGGCCTTGACGGCCGAGATCAAAGCCATGGAAGCAGACAATGAACACCTCCCGTGGCAGGATGGAGTGCCGGAAGTCTTAGATGCATCGCTCAGGCCTTTCAAAACACGCCTGGAGGCGAGCTACCTGCCGACGACAAATCCTTTGGAAATGGTTCTAGAGCACCGGTAGACAGCCTCAGGATACCCTAATCTTCCAAAGCACATCTCCGTGTTTTCTTCGAGCTTGCACAGAATTTCTGCTGAATTTGACATTGGCAGACCACAGTGTTAAAACCTCATATACCCAGAGTAAACCCGGACAATAGCCATGAGAAATCAACCGCCAAAATTCGAACACTTCAGCCACTGTCCCGTCTGCTCCAGCACAAAGATTCGACTGTTCCGGGAGAGAACGTTCGACATTGAGACATTTTGTGCAGAACAGATCAAGATCACGGACAGTGAGTACGGGAAAACCTGGGATCTGAACCTCTGCACGAATTGCAGCCATGTTTTCGCCAACCCCGCTCCCTCGCAGGACTTCCTCCAATCCCTTTATCCCCGCATAGAAGACCCCCTCTACGACGAGGAGGAGCGCGGGAGAGGCAAAAACTTCAAGCGTATCCTGCGAAGGCTTGGCCAAATCCATCCGGAGAAGGGAATCCTTTTCGACGTCGGAGCAGCAACGGGGATTCTCTTGAACTGTGCCAGGCAGCAAGGATGGGAGACCTCGGGCATTGAACCCAGCCTGTGGGCGGTCAGAGTGGCCAAGGAGAAATACAACCTGGATCTCCACCCAGGCAGCTTCCAATCCGTCCGCTTGCCTAAAAATCACTTTACAGTGGCAACACTTATCGATTTTATCGAGCACATAAGCCATCCCTTCGAAGCCGTGACGAAAGCCCATGACATCCTGGCTCCGGGCGGAATCCTGTGTCTGGTGACACCGGATGTGCAGAGCCATGCCGCCAAGATTTCAGGCCGCAACTGGTGGCATTATCGTCCCGGGCACCTCGGATACTTCACCCGGAAAAGCCTCCAACATTTACTTAATCGGGCCGGTTTTTCCATCACGAAAGTGAAGCGGTATTCTTGGACGTTCAGCGCTCACTACATCCTATCTCGAAAACGCGGTCTGCACTTTCTCATAAAAAATTCCCGTACGGCTTCATTTTGGAAAAAAATTCCGCTAAAATTGGCGCTCAGGGATTCCCTGGAGGTCTACGCCAAAAAAGAACAATAAGGATGACCGCTTACTTTAAAGCCATGCGACTCGGTCGATGGCCCAGAAGCCTGGCTGTTTTTGTGGGCAGCGCCGCCTTCCTTTTCTTGGACAAAGACCTCATGCTGTCCGCGGGTGCGTCGCAGCTCTTCACTCAGGGAGCTTTGGCATTCCTGCTGACGTGGGCCATCTCGACTGCCAATTACATCGTTAATGAAATCGTGGATGCTCCCTATGATATCCACCATCCATTGAAGCGCAATCGTCCTTTAGTCAAAGGAGAGATCAGGAAAATCCCTTTCCTCGTTTGGGGCGCGATTTTGTCTATCTCCAGCCTGGCTGCAGCTTATGTTCTTTTTTGCCCGCCGTTTTTTTTCTCTCTCTTTGCTCTCCTTATCGCAGGATTTGTGTACAATATCAAGCCGATAAGGACAAAGGACATTCCTTTCCTTGATTCCATATCCGAATCGGCCAATAACCCTATTCGATTCCTGATCGGATGGTTCGCATTTTCTCCACCGGAAGCCTGGCCTCCTGTGTCACTCCTGGTATGCTGGTGGGCATTCGGTAATTTTCTGATGATTGCCAAGAGGCTGTCCGAGTTTCGCTTTCTAAAAGAGAAGGCCGGAGATTACCGCAATTCACTCAAGCGATATTCGGAAAAATCCCTCGTCTTCGGCATGATTTTCAGTTCGATCATATTTTTCGCGACCTATTTCACCTTCGTCATTTTCTTCCGTCTCCATTTCTTTCTATATCTTTCACCTCTGCTGCTTTTCTATTTTTACCTGTTCTTCAGAAAAACATTGAAAGAAGACGAAGTTATGGAAGAACCCGAGCGGCTCTTCACACACACCCAATTCGCTCTGTACACTCTCCTCCTCATCCTTCTCTTCTTGATCGCAGCTCTTCTGGAAAAGCCTCTACACTGAGCGAGTTGCCTTTTCCGTTTTGTTCATGGTACATTAGCGACATGCCGCACAAAGGGACTATCCATGGATATTATTGAAGTGACGTTAAAACTCTTGATGGCTCTCGCCCTGGGCGGTTTGATCGGCCTCGAGAGGGAGAGCAGCCATAAGCCTGCGGGATTCAGAACGAATATCCTTATTTGCGTCGGCGCGGCCATGATGATGATCCTTGCCGGCCTCCTATTCGATCAGAACGGGCAAAACGGAAATGAGGTTGCGCGCATCGCCGCCGGTGTCATCACCGGCATCGGATTTATCGGTGCGGGTACCATCATCCAATCGGGAGGCAGTATCATCGGCATAACCACAGCCGCCACCATCTGGGCCGTAGCCGTACTGGGTCTCGTCATCGGGTCAGGCTATTACCTGGTGGCCCTTATCTTTTCCGGAATTGTCATTTTGACTTTGATCTTTTTCAGACGGCTGGAAGAAAAGCCCGGCGAACGACTCCTTTATCACTATCAACTGAAGACAAAGACTGCCAGGGAAGTCCTTCTCAACATAAAGAAGCTGGCTTTACATGAGGGAATAAAATTCAAAGAAATCACGCACAAGAAAGACGGTCCCGTTTCCGTTATCTCATTTTCCTTCCCATCGAGCGAAGAAAAGGAGCAGGAATTCAATCAGAGCCTGATGAGCATGGACGGAATACTCGAAATCAAGATTGACTGACATAAAGCTCCTTGTCGCCACAACCAATGCAGGTAAAACAAGAGAAATTCAAACATGTCTGCAAAGTCTTCCCGTTGAAGTCGTTTCACTATCGGATCTCAAAATAAGGGAATTTTTTCCGGAAAACCGGCAGACATTCCTCGAGAATGCCCGTGGAAAAAGTCTTTACTACCAACGGACATGGAAAGGTCTCACTCTTGGTGAAGATTCCGGCCTCGAAATTGATTTTCTTGGCGGAGCCCCGGGCATTCGTTCTGCCAGATTTTCAGATCCGGGTGCGACAGATGAAAGAAATATCCGCAAGGTTTTGAAGCTGATGACGGGGGTGCCCCAAGAAAAGCGTCACGCCCGGTTTGTTTCCAGTATGGTGCTGTCGCTCGGGCATAAAATACTCACGGAGATTCAAGAACAGGTCCCGGGATTCATCACTCAGGAGAAATCCGGCGAATACGGCTTCGGGTACGATCCCATTTTCTTCTATGCTCCCTTGAACAGGACTTTCGCTCAGCTTCCCCCCGAAGAAAAAAACAAAATCAGTCACCGCGGACGTGCCCTCAAAAAACTCAGAGAATATCTGGAGAAACACCTCACATGATGGATGCCCTGGTGCCTGCACTCTGGAGAGAGAGGGGCCGAAGCCCCTCAATCACTTGTTCGGTGTCTTCGGTTTCGCTTCGATCAAATCTTTTATCTGCTTGAACACTTTCTCCCCGATTCCCTTGACCTTCATGATCTCCTCAATCTTTTTGAATTCTCCGTGTTGCTCCCGATAATCGATGATCCTCTGGGCCACTTTCTCTCCGATCCGGGGTAGTTTTTGAAGCTCAGCGGAAGTAGCCGTGTTGATATCGATCTTCTTTTCCGCGGCTTTGGATTGAGCCGGTGCCCTAAGGGTCAGCATGGCTGTGAGCATCACAGCGCATACAAGACCGAAAACTACGCCCTTCATCACAAAATCTTTCATGATAACCTCCTTGTTTCGATCCTTATTGCAAAAAGGAGGCCATCCTTAATAAACAGTTATCTCTTTATTTTTCTATATTTTAGGAAAAGCATATCGCGGATAGACGTCAACCTGCGTTCACGAGCCGCGACCGGCTCTGCCAACTTTGGTTTTCTTCGAATCAGGATCGGGGGTGGGACTTCTTATAGACCTCAAGGAGGTGTTTCAGATCAAGGTGGGTGTATTTCTGAGTCGTAGCCAAGCTCTCATGACCCAATAGTTCCTGAATGACTCTGAGGTCCGCTCCCCGGCTCAAAAGATGAGAGGCAAAGGAATGTCGAAGGGAATGGGGGCTTATTTTCCTTCTCAAGGCCGATGTCTTGATATACTTATCCACCGTCCTTTCGACAGAGCGGGGCGTGATTCTCTTCCCGCGGTAATTCAAAAAAAGCGCCTTGTCTTCGGTATCTCCTTTGTTGATCAAGTGTCGCGCTTTTAAATATATCTCCAGGCTTTCGCCTGCGACCTTCCCATAAGGGACAAGCCGTTCCTTTTTTCCCTTTCCCCTGACGCGAATCAGTCTCTCTTCAAAACTCACATCTTCCCGGTTGACCCCGACGAGCTCGCTCACCCGGAGTCCGGAGGCATACAGGAGCTCGAGCATGGCTTTGTCTCTCAAATCCAGCGGCTTATCCGTGCACGGCAAGTCCAGGAAGCGTCGCATCTCCTCTTCCGAGAGAAAAGAAGGGACTTGTTTTTCCTGCTTGGGAGTGGCCACGATTTTTGCAGGATTGTCCTCCAACCACTTCTTGCGGATACAAAACTGGAAAAAGGACCGGACAGCCGCAAGCTTGCGGGCAATGGTCGACTTTTTGTCGTGTTTGGCATACAGCGTGGCCAAAAATCCCCGAAGGAGTATGTTGTCCACTTTCTTTAAGGAGACGCGCTTTTCTTCAAGATAGACAGCCAACTGATCCAGATCCCGTCTGTAGCCGGCAATGGTGTGAGGAGAGGCGTTTTTCTCATACCGAAGGTGCATCAAGAATTGTTCCAGCTCTCTTCTCACTCCGATATCCCCACGCTTACACCTGCGGAAACGAAAAACACCGGATTAAAGAATCACTCAGTATTTTCACCCAGAGTCTCGTCCACATCCTCTCTATAGGGGCAGTTTTCATCGCTGCAGTGCAGATAGGCTTTCTCTTTTGCGCTGATTTTTTTCAGCACGAAGGGCCTTTTACACAGAGGGCAAGGTTGTTTCACAGGCTCGTCCCATGTGGCGTACTTGCACTTCGGATAATGGCTGCAACCATAAAAAAACTTGCCTTTTTTGGTTTTCTTTTTAAGAAGCGTCCCCCCACATCCCGAAGGACAAGAAATTCCCGTGTCGCGGGATTCCTTCTTGATGTACTTGCATTCCGGATAATTGGAGCAGGCTGCAAATGCTCCGTATCTCCCATGACGCATCACCAATTGCGAACCGCACTGGGGACATTTTTCCTCCAGTGGTTTGGCTTCTTTCTTGGCCATGCTCTGTTTGTACTGACAATCCGGATAGCCCGTGCAGGCCTTGAAGCGTCCGAACCGGCCTTCCTTGAGGACAAGCTTCTTACCGCATTCCGGACAGACATCCTCGAGAGGAATGCCTCCTTTTGCCTTGATTCCTTCATCCTTCATGGCTTCATCCAGGTCTTTGTCGAGAAGGGAATTGTACGAACTCAGATAAGCCAGCCAATCGCTTTCTCCTTCGCTTATGCGGTCAAGCTCCTCTTCCAGGCGGGCGGTAAATTTGAACTCCATCAAATCAGGGAATTTTTCGATCAGATAGTCATTGACAAAAAGGCCGAGTTCGGTTGGAATGAAACGCCCTTTTTCTTTGATCGCATAATCTCTTCCCTGAATCGTGGTGATGATAGGCGCATATGTGCTGGGCCGTCCTATCCCCCGGGCCTCCAGCTCCTTGACCAGGCTCCCCTCTGTATAGCGGGGAGGAGGCTGGGTAAAATTCTGCTTGGTTTCCAGGTCGAGAAGATCGAGCTCTTCTCCCGGCTGAACCTTCGGCAAGATGTTTTGTTCCTTCGCCTGTTTGGGATAGAGGACGAGATAACCATCAAACTTGATGACTTCGCCTTTGGCCTTGAACTGAAACTCGGAGGCCCTTATATCGAACTCCGTCTCCTCGACAAGAGCGGGATTCATTTGGGATGCAATGAACCGATTCCAGATCAAACTGTAAAGCTTATACTCCTCTTCCTTCAAGAAAGATTTCAACGCATCGGGGGGGACATCAAACGAGGTAGGACGGATGGCTTCATGAGCGTCCTGTGCTTTCTTCTTGTTTTTGTAGTGTTTAGCCTTGGAAGGAAGGTAATCCTTGCCAAAGTTGGCTGCAATGTATTCCCGGGACTCCCTGAGCGCAGCCTCGGAGATGCGGACAGAATCGCTTCTCATGTACGTGATCAAACCCACCAGGCCTTTAGAACCGATCTCCAAGCCCTCATACAATCTCTGTGCAATGGACATGGTCTTCTTGACTGGAAACCGCAGAAGGCGGAAGCAGTCCTGTTGAAGACTGCTGGTTATATAGGGAGGATTCGGCCATCTCTTTTTTTCTTTGACTGCGACATTCTTCAGAATGAACGTCTGCCTCTTCACCTCGTCAGCAATTTTTTCAGCAGATTTGCCGTCCTTGATTTTGGCTTTATGGCCGGAGATTTTAACCAGCTGAGCCCGGAACTCCGGAGGATTAGAGCCCTGAAGAAGCGCTGTAATCGTCCAAAACTCTTCCGGTACAAAGTCTTTGATTTCCTTCTCACGCTCGCAAATCAGGCGCAGAACGATTGACTGAACCCTGCCTGCGCTCAAGCCCCGCCCTATCTTTTTCCACAGCAGCGGGCTGATGCGGTATCCGACCAACCTGTCCAGTATGCGCCGGGTCTGCTGGGCCATGATTTTATCGCTGTCAAGCTCCCCGATTTTTTTGAAGGCTTCTTCAATCCCCTTTTTCGTTATTTCATAAAAGAGGACACGAAAGACCTTGTCATTATAGCCTTCGAGCAGCTCGGAAAGATGCCAGCATATCGCCTCCCCCTCACGATCCGGATCTGCGGCCAAATAGACTCCATCACATCTCTCGGCTGCCTTACGCAGTTGGGAGACCAATTCCTTCCTCTCCGGAATGATTTTGTACTCGGGAGTGAAGTCGTGTTCCACATCCACTCCCAGCTTCGATTTGGGCAAATCCCTTACGTGCCCCATAGAAGCGCTGACCAGGTAATCGGATCCGAGATAGCGATTCACTGTCCTCGCCTTAGCCGGAGATTCAACTATCACCAAATGTTTTGCCATCACAATTTCCTTTGAAAGTATTTGCCCGCGCTCTGAACGACCAGCCCCTTGAGCTCCAGATGGAGGAGGAGGGAAAGAACTTCGGATACGGATAAATTTGTCATCTCTACCAAATCATCGACATGCAGCTGCGAATCCGCCCTGAGTCGGGTGTAAATGTGTTCCTCCCGGGCATTCATTTCAGGCTGACAAACCTCTTCCGTTTCCTCCGTCAAAAGCTGCTCCCTGAGGTAAGAGGGAAGCTCTTCGACCACATCTCTCCAGTCCTCCACAAGCTTGGCTCCTCTCTTGATCAACCAGTTCGTCCCTCGACTCATCTCAGAAGTCAAATTCCCAGGGACCGCCATCACATCTCTGTTTTGTTCCAAAGCCAAACGTGCCGATATCAGAGAGCCGCTCTTGGCCGCAGCCTCGATCACCACAACAGCCAGGGAAAGCCCGCTGATTATCCTGTTTCTCATTGGGAAATGATGTCCCAAAGGAGGAGAGGTCAAGGGATATTCCGTAACGACAACCCCTTTTTCCTTGATCTTGGCACAAAGCATTCTGTTCTCCTTAGGATAAACGCGGTCCAATCCCGAACCCAACACGGCGGCTGTGTTTCCTCCTTGAAGGGCACCCCAGTGAGCCAGTGAATCAATTCCTCTCGCCATCCCGCTAACGACAACAAGCCCTCGGGATGCAAGATCGCGAGCGAGCTTCTCGGCGACCGCCCTCCCGTAGGGAGTCGGTTTTCGCGCGCCAACAATGGAAATCGAAGGCCGGCTGAACACTTCAACATTCCCGGCGCAGTAAAGCACGCACGGAGGATCGAAAATTTCTCTCAAGTAATCAGGATATCTCCTGTCCTCGAGAGTGAGGATAGTATATTTCTTTTGTGCAAGCTTTTCAATCTCCCGCTCCGCGACCGCGAGAGTGTCGTTCGATGTCAGGATTCCGGCTTTTTCTTCATCGAGACCGCAAGCCTTTAAATCTGCTATGGAAGAGGGCCTGAAGACCTCTTGAACGCTGGGAAAATGTTGAACGATCTTGCTGAGAACGCCGAGATTCTCAACCAGAGCTTGATTCAGAGCGACCCAATATCTGAGATTTTTATCCACCTTAAACTTAGCATTGTGCAGGTGGTATGGCAAAAACCGGAATATGACTGTAAGAGATGACTTTTTCCGTCGTGCTCCCCAGGAAAAAGCGCTCCAGTTTGCTTTGTGTGCAGGTAGAGATCACAATCAGATCAAACTTATGCATGTCTGCATAATCCACAATGCCTACGGCGGCATTGATGGCTCTGTAGACATCCTCAGCAACCTTTATATCTTCCTTTTCCTTTTTCTTGCGCTGTTTCATCTTATTCAGCACGGCATCCAACATCTCTTCTAAAACCCGAGGCGCAAAATCATAGTCATGAAGTTCGAGGACATGGAGAAGCGTGATGTTTGCATCAAAAGCTTTGGCCAGTTTCCATGCATAATTCCTTTCCTCATCCTCTTGCTCGGAAAAATCCGTGGGCACAAGAATCTTCTTAAACTTGGGTTTCCCCCTCTTTTTCTTTGTCATGAGGACGGGAACAGGAGAATTCCTCAAGACATGATTGGCAACACTCCCGATAAAGAGCCTTTCGATAGCGGAAAGCCCTTTTCTTCCGATTACAATCAAGTCGGCCTTTTCTTTTTCAGCGGCGGCAATGATTTCCTTGGAAGCGTTCCCGTCCCTGATCAGATACTCGAACTTGACCCCCTTCTTTTTCTGAAAGGATTCAAACCTGTCTCGGGCCATCTTTTTCATATGAGCCATCCGTTTGTTCAGTTCATCGATGACCACAATCGCAGACTGGTAATGATCGGGTGTAAATCCGGGGACGACATGACAGGCCACGAGCTCCGCCCCAAAAATCCTGGCGAAAATGTCTGCATAAAGGAAGGCTTCCTGGCCCTCGTCAGAAAAATCCGTAGCCCATAAAACTTTTTTCAAGAGCTTAGCCATTTTTTTCTCCTAGTCTGTTTTTGTCTTTTTTGCACCGCTTATTGTAAACAGCAGATAAGAAAAACACAACCTTATTGTTTTCCGGCAAATCAAACTCACTGCATCGGCTTGGTCACAGCCCATTCGCGGAGTTATGTTAGGCCGGCAGTTCACGAAAGCTTTATGGCCATACCGCTCCAGCAACCTCGACTCGTGAACAATTTAGGTAAGAGAAGACTGGTCTCGATGAACTTTTTTCTCACCACGAAGGAAAAGTCCCTTTCCATGCCCATTGCAATAAAGGCTCCCTGATGAAGAAAACTTCTTAAGGGATGGCACCACTCAGACCCAATTCCAAAGACTGTTTCTCCTCATAAAAGCAGAAACATCCTGTCTTTTGCTTGAGGCAGCTCCATCTATCGAGAAAGCAGTATGGAGCCGGAAGTGTAGAAGACCCCGGCAACGGCTCCGGTCATGAGACAGGCAAGTGTGGCAGCCAAGAGCGCTCGGAAGCCCAGACGAGAGAGGTCTTTCATCCGCTTCGGAGCAAGGGCGCCGATGCCCCCGACAAAAATGGCCAGTGAAGCGATGTGGGCAAACCCGCAGAGGGCATAGGAGGCGATAATCGATGAGCGGGGATGCTGGAGCGCACCCTGAGCCAGGAGCTGTGCCAGATGCCGGTAGGAAGCCACCTCCGTGGCTACGGTTCTCTCTCCGATGACCCTGGCCACCTCGAAGGCGTCCGCAGGAGGAATTCCGAGAATCAGCGTGAAAGGATACGCGAGATAGCCTAAGAACGCGGCCAATGACCACTCGACATTCCAACCCAACCAGGAGTTGAGATGCCCCCCGAACCAGCCGAGAATCAGATCGAACAATGCCAAAATGCCCAAAAAAGCGATCAGCAGGGCAATGATTCCCGCCAAGTACTTCAATCCATTGTTGGCGCCGTCAATAACGGCCATAATCAAGTTATCTTCCCGCTCGTAATGAGGCTTGATGTTCATACCCAGAGTCTTAGGAGACTCTGTCTCCGGAATGATCAGTTTTGCCATGACCACGGCCGCTGGCGCTGAGAGGACGGATGCGGACACAAGATGTCCGGCAATCGTAGGCAGCAGGTCTTGGAGGAAAAACACGTAGATGGCCAGGACAGTCGAGGCAATGGTTCCCATGCCGGCTGCAAGGATGGTAGCCAATTCGGATTTAGTCATGTCGCTCAGGTGAGGTTTAACGATGAGAGCGGACTCCACACCCACAAAAATGTTGCTCGAAGCGCACAGCGACTCTGCACCGCTGATGTGCATGAACTTGGTGAAGACGTAAGCAAACCCTCTGATGATGAAGGGCATGATTTTGAGGTAATAGAGAGCGGAAACGAGTGCGGCAAAGAAAATGACTGTTGGCAAACCTTGAAAGGCAAGGATGTGCCCGATAGAAGTTTCTCCCTCGGCATTGGCCGCACCAGGAGGTAAAGCGAGACGACCGAAGACGAATTTCGTGCCTTCGGTGGCGGTGTTGAGGACACTGAGAACAACATCGTTGACCACAAGAAACAATTTGGACCCGATGGGGAGAACGAAGATGAAAAGGGCGAAGAAAAGCTGCAATCCGATGCCCCACAGGACAACACGCCAGTTGACGACAGACCGATTGCTCGAACAGAGCCAAGCAAAGCCGGCAATGACAAAAATCCCTAAAAAGCTGACTAAATTGTATATCTCCATCCCCTATCCCTCATAATGTATTAGCATCTGATGGGGTTCATTCCCTCAGGCATCTCTCGTAGGAGACATTATAAGACTCCCGTGCCGAAATTCCAACGATAATGTACAGGCTTTGGCCAGCGGGATGGCTCACTAGCTAGAGCGAGTCTCGGTTCGTTTGAGTCACATGGGGAGGGTGGAGGGATCTTCGACGAAAACGAACCGTAGCTCGCTTTAGATTGGGCCATCACTTTTTCGGGAATAATCTGGAACGGCCGCTCCTTCCGACTCTTAATGAGTCTGGCTTCATGATTACTCAGGGTTCAAGGGACCTTCGGAACGGCCACTACCTTATTGCGTGACTTGTGCCCCTTGACAATCTCCACCCGGGAAGCGGGAATGCTGAAATGGGCGGCGATGACCTTGATCAATTCTTTATTGGCCTCTCCCTTGGATGGAGCCGCCTGGACGCGAACCCGGTACTCACCGGAATCCAGCCGAACGACTTCCTGTTTCGGCGAGCGCGGAAGGACTTTCACATTCAGGTAAAGACAGCCTTTTTCTTTCAAATATTGTCACCGGGATTAAAATGAATACGCAGGTCCTCTTAAAATTTGATAGGCATAGGCCGTCATGGATCGAACAAGAAACGAGTCGACAAAGACAATAATCAGGATGCAAATCATGGGACTGACGTCTATCCCCCCCATTCTGTAAGGAGGGACGAATTTTCGAATCGGCTTGAGCACGGGCTCTGTCAGATGGAAGAGAACAACGGCCAATTGATAGAGCGAGGGAATCCTTATCCAGGAAAAAATCACACGAAAAATCAGGATCCACACAAAGATCATCAACACAATATGAAGGATTCGAGAGGCTGCGAGAAGAAAGTTGGCGAACATAATCATCTTTGACTCTCAGGGCTGCCGAAATCAATCAATTATTTTTTTGTACTTGGCGAACAATTCCTTCAACTGGGCTTTGGATACGATGTACCCGCTCAGGTAAACGGAAAGATTCGACCTTATGGGATCGTTGGACCGCAAGAGTATGTATTCTCTAATCAAACCCTTGTTTTTGCGCGGCGGGATCTTGATTTGAACCTGCACGCTTTTTTTTGCGGGAATTTCGATCTCGCCCGACACCGGCTTCCCATCGATGGAATAGGCTGCATCCCGGTGGGAAGGAGTCACGGTCAGCTCGAGGGATCCTGTGTTTTTAATGAGAACTTCCGTTTGCAGCTCATCGTCCTCCAAAAGCAGTCCTAGGTCCACGCTGTAATTGTCCAGTTCGAGCCTCGGGCTGGGAGGGACGTCGATCGAAGCTTTCACTGTAAGTTGTTTTTGAGGGGCATCGGGATCGTTCGACTCCACATAAATGTATTTGCTGTTGCTGCCCGCGTATCCACGTGTGTTGAAAGTCACTTTGATCTCTCCCGCCTCTCCCGGTTTGAGTTCACTTTTGGAGACGAGAGCCGCCGTACAGCCACAGGACGTCCTGACCCTCTGGACAACGAGTGTCGCATCCCCCGCATTCCTGAATTGAAAAACATATCCGAGGACTTTTCCCTGTTTTACCTGACCGAAGTCCTTGGATTCATGCTTGAATTCGATTTTGGGCTCCTTCCCGGCAGGGAGAAAAGTCCCGGAAAACAGGCTGCCGATCAACACCAGACTTGCGATCGCAAATTTCCTCATCTTTCAACTCCAAAAAAATCGTCTATAGATAATAATATTATCATTATTGGCGGCGTAATGGCAAATGCGGTCAGAGTCGCCGGGAAAAACAGAGTCCCGATTGGAGCGGATGCATTCCCGATTCCGTGACGATCTCAATATCGGTGATCGCAGTTAGAACTCGGCCGAGTCTGTATTCGTCCAAGCCCCCGCCGCTGAACCGCCATGCGACTCAAACGGACTATGCCTCGCTCAAGCTTTTCGACAACGACTTTGGCGGCACACCCGTAGGACGACTCTCTCTTTCCTATATCGCAATAGCTCTTTTACGGAAGCGGAAAAGTATACACAAAGAGAAGTACGGTTGACAGCTCTAAGACCCTTGCCTATAATTTGTGCAAACAGACAAAGGACATCGATGAAGAAACAAATTCCGGCAACAATGTGCAGCGCTGCCGTTCTTATTCTTCTGTGTTTCTTCTTTGCAGGCTCAGCACATGCCCAGGATGCTCCCATCAAACTCAAGGTGATAGCCGAGGTGGCGAACATCAGGCAGAACCCGGATATCGGAAGTCCCATCATCCATCAGCTTCCCCAGGGTGCATTCATTGAGGCAAACCGGAAACAGGGGGAATGGTATTCGGTTGAATTGAGGCTCGATGATGAAAAGGTCTTATCGGGATTTGTCCATGAGAGTCTGGTCATGGCTCTGGCACCTCCTCCCCCCCAAAAAAGGAAGGAAGAAAGGCCCGAAGAAAAAATTCCGGAAAAAGAATCCGTTGAGGAAGAGCCGATCATGAAGGTTCCTCCCTTTCCCGTTAAAAAAACGGTTTCGCAACAAGCCTTCCGCCGTTTCGGTTTTTCTCTATCGGGCGGGCTGAATTATGCCGGAATCGGAGACCTGAACGACGGAGTGGACGGATTAGCCGGCTATTACGGGGCAACTCTCGGAGAGAGAGCCGGGGGGTCCGCAGACCCTCTCCACTGGAGCAAAGCCTTGGGCGCCGAGCTGAGTTACTTTATCTCGGCCGGGATAACCGTCAACCTTGGCCTCGATTACATTTCCGGAAAAAAGGAAAACCTCATCGAATTTCCTGATAGGAAGTTTTCGGAAATTTTCACGGCCGAATCCTCGGTCAAGTCCACTCCGATCTCTCTCTCTTTGACGTTCTACCCATATGATTTTCTCCGCTTCCGGTTCGGAATGGAGTATCACATGGCCCGATGTGAGTATTTCTACCGGATTGAAGAAGAGGATCGCTGGCAGGAATGGCGGGGTGAAGCCAGCGCATCCGGTGTCGGATTTATCGGGGGGCTCGGCTTTGAAAGGGATATCGCATCCTACCTCAGCCTGTTTCTGGAGGTTTCCGGCCGGCTCTGCCGCATCAAAAATTGGGAAGGAAAAGACACTTTCACAGAGTCGACAGGATCCCTGTCGACCGAGAGCGGGGACCTATACATCTATCAAGGGAGTGTCAACAAATCAGAGTCGTTTCCTCTTGTCTTTATCAGCGAAAAACGGCCGAGCGAGGCGGGCGTTTCGGATGTCCGACTCGCCTCCCTCAATTTTACCGGGCTGGTCATCAAAGCCGGAATCAAATTCAAATTTTAGGCTGACGACCCGCCTCTTGCATATACACCTTCAAGCGGATCAGGCGGACAATGTTAGGCTTTTCCTCTTTCCATTGGATTTGAAGATCGACACGAGAACGGAAATGCGTCCGGATGGCGGAAACTACCTGATTTGCTTTTCCAGTTCCTCGACGCGTTTCCTGAGCTTACGGACTTCCCGAATCAAATCAAAGAGCTGAGGAATCGAGGCCCAGGCTTTGCGCCAGGATCGAATGTCCAGATGGGGACTTCCCGAGACAAAGGAACCGGAGACGACATCTTTAGTTACGCCTGTTTTTGCGGCCATGATGACGTTGTCCCCGATGGTGAGATGGTCGGCTATGCCGACCTGTCCTCCGGCAATGAAGTTTTTCCCGATTTTCGTGCTTCCCGCAACCCCGGTCTGGCCGGCCAGGATGCCGTCCTCTCCTATTTCTACGTTATGAGCGATCATGACCAGGTTGTCGATTTTTGTTCCTTTGCGGATGATGGTGTTGCTCAGGGTCGCTCTGTCGATAGTGGTGTTTGCCCCGACTTCGACGTCATCCTCGATAATCACGCTCCCCTTCTGGGGAACTTTGATGTAGGATCTCTCGTCGGATTGAATGTAGCCGAACCCGTCCGAACCGACGACGACACCGCTGTGCAGGATGACCCGGTTTCCTATCCGGACCCCCTCTCTGAGGGAAACCTGGGAATGGATAAGACAATTTTTCCCGACACTTGCTTTCGGGTAGATGGTTACGAGGGGGAAAATGGCCGAGCCGTCCCCGATGACGGCTTCGTCCCCGATGTATGCAAAGGCTCCGATGGAAACATGCCTGCCGATTTGAGCCGACGGCGAAACCAGGGCTTGAGAATGGATGCCGGGTTCCGGGAGGAAGGGCTTGTAAAAAAAGTCCAGAGCCTTGACAAATGTCAGATAGGGCTTTTCTGAACGCAAAACCGGCATTCTGGGGAAGGGCACGTCCGGGGGAAGGATAACAGCCGAGGCTTTGGTTTTTTCCAAGAGGTCTCTGTGCTTTTTTTCGGAAAAAAAGACGAGATCCCCCTCTTCGGCTTCCTCCAGGCTCGAAACTCCTTTGAGTATCGTGGCCCCTTCACCCTCAAATGGACAGCCCAGTTTTTGGGCCAATGCGGCCACCGTGATCGTTTGAGAAAAATCTTTAAGCATGTTTCTGATTCATACGCTCATTCAGGACCGAGGCCAGCTCGGCACCCCAAAGGAGAATCATGAGGGAGAGAGAAACCCAAATGAGGAAAAAAATGAGAGAGGTGAATGTGCCCTCGAGGAGCCGCGAGAGGACGATACCGATAGCGGAAAAATGGGCGACATAAAAGGCGAAGACCCTCTTGAAGACCTCCCACAGCAGCCCCCCGATCAAGGCGGCGGTGAGAGCCGCCCTGGTGTGCACTTTCACTTCGGGAATGAATTTATAGAGCGAGAAAAACACGAGACAAGTCAAAGTGAAGGGGATGGCGTACTGGAGGAAGAAATTATTGAATAATGAGACCGTTTCCGGATTGATGCTGTTGGCGACGAATGGGCTCTCCTGTACAATGCGGGTGAGTGCCGTCCAAATGGCCGTGATTGCCAGGGAGATCAGCATAAAGATCCCGACGACGGACATGATGATGTATTCCATGAGACGCTTGTAGAAAAAGGATTTGTTGGGATCGGCTTTGAATATGTAGTTAATGGAATAGATCAAGTTCGAAAAGAGAAAGCTTCCGGCGATAAAGGAGCCGACCAGACCGAACCACCCGAGATTGGAGATGTCATGGGAGAGAAACTGGATCCTTTCGAAAAAGAGAGGATTGCGTTCTGCGAAGAATTCGTCCGAAAAGATGTTGAGGCTTCTTATGGCGATCTCAGGATTTCCGAGAAGTTTGGTCGAGACGAAAGTGAATAACGCGACGAGTGGGATTGAGGAAAGAACAGCGAAATAAGAGATAATGATGGCATGATTGGGGCATCTGTCTTTGGCAAATCTCTTGAAGGTTTTGCGGACGATGACGACGACAGGTTTTTTTTTCAATTTTGCCCGGAGGTCTTTATTTTATCCTCAGAGTGAATAATTACCCCATTGCACCATCACGATCATGATTGTTATCAGGAGGGCGTATATAACAAGGGTTTCGATGAGAACGAGCCCGAAGATGAGGATAAACCTGATCGTTGGAGCACCTCCGGGGTTTCTCGAAATTCCTTCACAACCGGCGCTGATGGCCTTGGCTTGACAGAAGGCTCCCGCTGCAGCGGCAAGGGTGATGATTCCCCCTCCTACGATGATCGACCATTTGTAAAGGTTGGCCTTGTGTTCACTCGATGTTCCTTGAGCCAGTAAGGGGGCGCTCAAGAGAACGACAAAGAAAAGCAGCAGACCCAAAGCTTTAAATTTTGTTTTCATCATCTTTCTCCTTACGGTATTTAGTGTTCCTCTTCGTGAGCCACAGCTCCCGCTATGTATATGCAGGCCAACAGAACGAAGACAAATGACTGGATTACAGCCGTGAAAATGGCAATGGCCATGAAAGGCAATGGCAGGAAGAAGGGGATGATTGAGGCCATGATCACGATCAAGACTTCTTCCGCAAATATGTTCCCGAAGAGCCGGATGGATAAGGATACGGGTCGAGAAAAGTGGCTGATGACTTCTATGGGAATCATAAGCGGAGCCAGTAAAGGCACAGGTCCGGCAAAGTGTTTCAGGTACTTGAGCAGCCCCTGAGCTCTGATCCCCTGCCAGTGATAATACACGAAGACTACCAGCGCACACCCGGCCGTCACATTGAGTTTGCTGGTGGGGGACATGAACCCTGGAATCAATCCTATCAGGTTGGCGCACAGGATAAAGAGACCCACCGTTGCGATCAAAGGGAGATATTTCTTGCCAACCTCGCCGATAGTATCGACGAGCAGTCCCTCGAAAGCGCCCAAAACCAGTTCGAGGAAACTCTGGCGCCTGGAAGGGACAAATGAGAGTTTGCGTGCGGAAATTCCCAAGAAAAGCATCAAAAACAGGGCAACGAACAGACACATTACGATATAGTCAGGGACGAGATGTTCGGGATGCTCAACATGGATTCCGAGCAAGCCGAGCAGCACGGCTAGGGGCTTACCGAATATTTTGTTGAAGAGCTCGACGATGAATAGACTGTGTTCTAATGCTTCCATTTTTTCAGCCCGGAGAGTCCTACGATCGCCTCAATCAGAAATACGAATATGATGGCGGAAAAACCTGCTGCGAAAGCTATAATTCTCTTTGAAAAAAAGAAAATTATAATAAAAAAGACGGCACAAATCAATAGAAGCCGGAGGGCGTAAACACCCAATCCGGATCTCACGGCATTCTGTTTACCCGAGGCGAGAATGTGTGATAAACCCTTTTTCATCCACAGAAAATTGACAGCGGCCAGGATGCCTCCGGCGAAGACCAACAGCCCGGTAATCCAGTCATACATCAACAGCCCGGCGATCGCCAGTATCAAAGAAACGATGAGGATTTCAACAGGAATTCGCCTCAGGATTTTTTCTTCCTCGTCTCCCAGGAAAGGGTTGGCCGGTTTGTTCATCACACAACTTATTTCAACAGAGATGATTCTTTTTCATGCAAGATTGGCAAAGATATCAGATGTCCTTGTTTTTATCAAGGTATTTGTTTATCCCTCTTATGAGGCTCAGGAGTCCTGAAACGATCCCTAAGAGCAGGAAGATGATCATCAGCCACGGATGTGTCCCAAAGAGCTTGTCGAGCAAATATCCAAAGATGAGTCCTATTATGATGGACGAAGGTAGCAAGAGGCCCAACGAACTCACCTCGGCCATTTTTCTAAAATCAACATCAAAAAGACTTTTTTTCAACATGCCGATCTCAAGATAGCCCATGAATCCAGCGGGCTTGTAATCCTTTGGCTCTCACATGAATAGCGGGCATGATCGTACGATAAAGATTATCATCGCCCGTCCATGAACTGTCAAGTGCGGCGGCTTCCGTTTTGCGGGGATGGGCACGCTAACTGCCGCTGCTACTTGCAGTCGACCTCGGATTGGAATGCCGGTCATGCGAGAGGTGTCAAACTTAAGACAGTTCTTACTCTGCGCACCAGAAGGTCGAAGATGCAGCAGGATTTTGTCACTCGGCATTTTTTTCCAGAAACGATATAGCCGGATGCTTCGTATTGATTATATGGGAAGGGATGTGTTACAGTTTTTTTTAATGAATTGCAGACGTGTCCCCATTCTCTTGCTCCTGCTGCTATCTTGTCTCAGGAGCGTATCCTTCGGCCAAGAGGAACTCGCCCTCAGCGAATTGACAGTGATTGCTAATCATAAAGAGAGGCTCGAAGGCAGACTTCTGGCCTCCGGCGATGTCGAGATTCATTATAAAGACTTCAAGCTTTTTGCGGACAGAGTCGAAGTGGATGTGGAGACAAAGGATGTGTTTGCCGAGGGAAATGTCGTGGTTCAGTTCCCGGATGAGGTGATCAGTGTGGACAGTATCCGTTTCAATCTGGATAGCAAACAGGGAACTTTTCAGAATGTCTACGGCATCGTTCAGCCGACAGTCTTGTATGAGGCGGAATCCGTGGAAAGAAGCAGCGATGAAGTCTACTCGCTGAAGAGAGCGAAATTCACGACATGCACGCAACCCACACCGCGCTGGCTGTTCACCGCTTCCAAGGCCAATTTGAAAAAAGGCGATTACATGGAGATGTGGAACTCTGTTGTCCGCATCAAGAATATACCGGTGTTCTATTTTCCCTACATACGGTATCCCCTGGGTCAAGCTAAATCCACGGGATTCTTAACTCCCAATCTCGGCTATAACGGGCAGAAAGGATTTCATTTATCCGAGAGCTTCTATTGGAATATGCGGAGAAACATGGATTCAACGCTCAGCCTGGATTATTACGGTGCCAAAGGGCTCGGAGGGGGGTTGGAGTACAGGTACCTCTTTTCCGATGAAACAGGAGGCGTTCTGAGTCTCTACTACTTCAAATTCAAGGACGATCCCGAATTGGAGCTGCCCGATAACGCCTATTTGATTCGGTTCAATCACAACCAGCCGCTTCCCCACGATTTCAAACTTGTCGCTGACGTAGACTATCAAAGCTCTTATGAATTCCTGAGAGAGTTCGATAACAACTTCAAGAGGGCTGTTGTCTCCAATCGCCGTTCTCAGGTATTCCTTTCCAGATCCTGGTCCTACTTCAATCTGAATATGAGGGTGTCCAGGTTCGAAACACACTATACGGATAGAGACAATGCAATCGTCCGGAACAATCTTCCGGAGATCGGATTCAGCTCTTCCAAGATCAAGCTCTTCTCTCCTTTGTACTTTTCCTTTGCTTCGAACTTCAGCGCTTGGGAGTATGGATGGACGTATGCCAAGCGCGAGGGCGTGACTTATGCCGAGAATTTCGAAGAAGGATCACAGCGCTACTCCCAGAGCTTATCCTTCGTTCCCACACTGAGCCTTCCCTTCACATCGATACCCTGGCTGTCCGTCAATTCCTCTTTATCTACCAATCTTGCCTATGATTTCCAGAGTTATGCCCCGAATACGAAGACGATAGTCAGCGAACCGCTGCTGAGACAGAATATCTCCTTCAACATGGATTTTATCGGCCCTGTTTTCAACAAGGTATTCTATAACGCAGAGAATGAGCCCAAACTGAAGCATGTCATCGAACCGATTTTTTCCTACCGGTATGAAAGCCCGGTGGAGCAGTCGGAAAGGGTTATCACCTCTTCCCGGTTTTTTACGCGGGATCATTACGTCAAGTACGGGCTGACCAATCGCATCATCATCAAGCAGGAAGACATGCCCAGGGAGCTCCTAACTCTGGGGTTGAGCCAGATTTATTACCTCGATCCCGAAGACAGCCCTCTGCAAGCATATGAGGTCGATGGTGAGATCCCTAGCTTCGCCGACATCGACGGCTATCTGAGATTTTACCCCAGCAACAGATACAGCGTGGATTTTTCTATGGGGCTCAATCCCTATCACAAGACATTTACGCGCCTTAGGCTGGGGGCAAATTTTGGCTACCCTACGGATGCCCTGTTCCTCCGTGTCAGCTGGTTCAAGAGCTTAAATCCTTACTTCGACAACACTTTCGGAAAACGCCATCAGATCAGTTTTTATGCCGGGACCAAAATACCCCGCTTGAATCTCGAGGCTATCGGTGCGATCGATTACAATATCCAAGAAAGAAAACTCCTCTATTCGGCTCTATCCCTCGTCTATCATTATCAATGCCTTGATTTCAAGGCGGATGTTAGGATATTCTATTTCCGAGAAAAACCCGAGATCCAGTTTGGATTTTCCTTTGGGTTGGGTAATATCGGGAGCACCGAGGATTTATTCGGAGGTCTTGATTTTTGATCAGGTATCGGCGCGATTTGATTAGACCGGCTTAAAAATTCATCCCACAGGAGAGATAAAAGGAGTGATCATGAAAGGCTTGATATTGAGCGGGGGGAAAGGGACGAGACTCCGTCCCCTGACTTTCACTCAAGCCAAACAACTGGTGCCCGTGGCCAACAAGCCTGTTCTGTTTTACGGGATAGAAGCCCTCAGAGAGGCGAATATAGAGGAGATAGGGATTGTTGTCGGCGACACAAAAGAAGAAATCCGGAATGCAGTTGGTGATGGGTCCCGCTGGGGCGTCAGGATAACTTACATCGAACAAGAAGCTCCCCTCGGACTGGCCCATGCCGTTAAAATCTCTGAAAAATTTCTGGGCAGAGAACCTTTTGTCATGTATCTGGGCGACAATATCCTGAAGAAAGGAATCCGTTCATTGGTCGAAGAGTTCGAGAAGGAAAAACCCAATTCCCTCATCCTTCTGACGGAAGTACCGAATCCCCAGATGTTCGGTGTCGCCGAACTGAGGGAGGGAAAGGTCGTTGGCCTTGTGGAAAAACCGAAGAAGCCCGCCAGTAATCTGGCGCTGGTCGGTGTCTACATGTTCGACTCCCATATATTCGAAGCGGTCAAGGCCATCAGGCCTTCATGGCGAAACGAATTGGAAATTACAGACGCCATCCAATACTTGATCGACCACGGCTTCGATGTGCAGCCTCACAGGGTTACAGGATGGTGGAAGGACACAGGGAAATTGGAGGACATTCTGGAAGCCAACCGGCTGATCCTGGAATCCATTTCCGGATCGAATGAAGGCAGCGTGGACTCAAAGTCTAAGATAAACGGCCAGGTTGTCATAGAAAAAGACGTCGTCATTACGGACAGCCTTATCCGCGGTCCTGCCATCATCGGGGCAGGGACGGAAATCCGGGAATCCTATGTGGGGCCCTTTACCTCAATCCAGAGCCGCTGCCGGATTGTCCGGACCGAAGTCGAGCACAGTATCATTCTTGAAGGCAGCGAGATTTGTGATGTAGGCAGCCGAATCGATGAGAGTTTGATCGGCAGGGAGGCGAAGATATTCAAATCTCCCTCCAGACCGTCGGTCTACCGGTTCATGGTCGGAGACAAAAGCGAGATCGGTATCAAATAGATATACGGAGATGAGCTATGATTGATGGAGTCAAAACCAAGCAACTGAAAGTCATTCCCGACGAAAGAGGCCGGCTCATGGAAATCCTGCGGAGCGATGAGGCCATCTTCAATAAATTTGGACAGGTGTATATGACCACGACCTATTCGGGAGTGGTCAAAGCCTGGCATCTGCACAAAAAACAGACTGACAACGTTGCCTGTCTTCAGGGGATGATCAAGCTGGCGCTTTATGATTCCAGAGAAGATTCTCCGACTCTCCGGGAATTGGGCGAGTTCTATCTCGGTGTCCACAATCCGCTTCTCGTCCAAATTCCGCCCGGAGTCTATCACGGATGGATGTGTGTCAGCGAGGAAGAAGCCGTCGTCGTCAACATTCCCACCGAACCTTATGATCCTGAAAATCCGGATGAGTACCGTTGCGACCCCCACCGGAGCAGCATTCCTTACGAGTGGAAGAGGAAGGATGGCTGAAGGACGTCTTCTTGATGGAAAAACGCTTCTCATCACGGGAGGAGCCGGGTTCATCGGCAGCAATCTCATTCATTATCTTCTCGGCAAATTTTCCGGCTGCCGGCTCATAAACCTGGATAAACTCACTTATGCCGGGAATCTGGACAATTTGAAAGATGTCGCACATGATCCTCGATATGAGTTCATTCAGGGTGATATCTGTGACAAAGACCTGGTCGGCCGAATCTTCAAGAGGATTGACGGTGTGGTGCATCTTGCAGCGGAAACCCATGTCGACCGATCCATCATGGATGCGGGAGAGTTCGTTCTGACGGATGTCTTCGGAAGCTTTGTCCTCTTTGAAGCCTCCAGGAATGCGAATGTGGAATTTTTCATCCACGTCTCAACGGATGAAGTCTATGGAAGCCGGGAACACGGTTTTTTCACTGAGAGCGATCCGCTCAATCCATCTTCGCCTTATGCCGCCAGCAAGGCCGGAGCGGACCGTTTGGCCCATGCCTATCGGATGACCTACGGACTTCCCATCATCATTGTCCGGCCGAGCAACAATTTCGGGCCCTATCAGTATCCGGAAAAGTTCATTCCGCTCTTCACGACAAACGCTCTCGAGGACAAGCCCTTGCCTCTTTACGGAAAGGGATCGAACGTCCGGGACTGGCTTTCCGTCGAAGACAACTGCAGAGCCCTTGATCTTATAATCCAAAAAGGCCTGTTCGGGGAAGTGTACAACATCGGCGCCAATGTGGAAGTTCCCAACATTGCCGTAGCTGAGCGGATCTTGGATTTATTGGAGAAGCCGAAAAGTTTGATCAAGTTTGTACCTGACCGTTTGGGGCATGACAGGCGATATGCCCTCGATTGCCGGAAAATCCGCAATCTGGGATGGGAACCGGAAAAGAGCTTTGATGACGCTTTAGCCGCCACAGTGGGCTGGTATCGGGAGAATACCGATTGGTGGAAAAAGATCAAGGAAAAAAGCCACGCATTCAAGAGTTTTTATGAGATCTATTACCGAAATCGGAAATAACGGTTGTCCGGCAGTCCTAGAGTGCTCGGCTTTGCCCCCGTACACCTGCTTCACTAAAAGAAGCTGCACAAGAAGAATATGGGATAAGATGGCATGTGACTCGGATGGTTCGCTCAGAGAGCCGGCAGGAACATGGACTGAAAAGAGTAAGGAGGAGTGATGCGAGTCCTCATCACAGGAATCACCGGATTTGCCGGAAGTCACCTGGCCGACTATATCCTAGCCAATCATCCCGACACCGAACTTTTCGGAGTCATTCGCTGGCGGAGCCGCATGGAGAACATCTCGCACAACCGGGACAATATCGGGCTTTGCGAGGGGGACCTAAAGGATATCGTTTCGTTGAGAAAATGTCTGGCAGAGATCAAGCCGGATCGTATCTTTCACCTGGCAGCACAGAGCTTTGTCCCTACCTCGTGGAAATGCCCGGCCGAGACCTTCGCCATCAACGCCATCGGACAGATCAACCTCTTTGAAGCGGTGCTGAGTCTCAATCTTACACCCAGAATTCAAATCGCCGGCTCCAGCGAAGAGTACGGCCAGGTTTTTTCCGATGAGCTGCCCATGAAGGAAACCAATCCACTTCGCCCCCTCAGCCCTTACGCCGTCAGCAAAGTCGCACAAGACTTGCTGGCTTACCAGTATTTCAAGAGCTATGGTATTCGGGCCGTCCGCACCCGCGGCTTCAACCATACAGGACCCCGGAGAGGAGAGGTCTTCATCTGCTCGAATTTCGCCAAGCAGATTGTTGAGATCGAAAAGAAAAAGCGTGCGCCTGTCATACGTGTCGGAAATCTCGAGACCCAGAGGGACTTCACGGATGTCAGGGATACCGTCAGGGCATACTGGCTGAGCCTAGAAAGAGGTGAAGACGGCGAGGTCTACAACATCGGTTCGGGGAAACCGTATTCCATGAAATATATTCTCGATATGCTCCTGTCGATGAGCGAAGCCGATGTCAGTGTGGAGATCGACCCGGAAAGGCTGAGGCCGTCCGACGTTCCCATCCTCCATTCGGACTGCTCGAAATTCCATGCCCTCACCGGATGGATACCCGAGATTCCGCTCGAACGGTCACTGCAGGATCTCCTGGATTATTGGAGAGAGAGAGTTTGAGCCGGAAAATCTTCATAACCGGAATTACGGGTTTTGTCGGAAGGCACCTTGTCCGGGAATTAATCTCTCTGGGAGGATCGATTTTTGGGACAGCCTTTCCCGAAAAACCCGGAGAGTGGGATCTTTCCCCCTCAGAAGGGGTGTTTTTTCAGGATATTAGGGACGACAAGGGGTTGTCCGCCTTGGTTGCCCGGATCCGTCCCGATTGGGTCTTTCATCTTGCCGCCGTCTCCAATGTCAAACACTCTTGGGAAAAGCGGAGGGAGACTTTAACGACCAACCTGACAGGAACGCTCAACCTCTTTGAGGCACTAAGAGAGCATTCCCCTCGAGCCAGGGCCCTTTATGTGAGCTCCTCCGATGTTTATGGGGTTCTTTCTCCTGTTTCCGAAGCTTTGAGCGAGGAAGATGCCGTCAAGCCCGTGAATCCTTATGCCTTCACAAAAATAGGAGGCGAAATACTGAGCCAGTTCTATGCACAAATCGAGGGATTGGATCTGGTTATCGCCCGTCCTTTCCCCCATACGGGCCCGGGACAAAGCCCCGACTTTGTCTGCTCCGATTGGGCCTGTCAGATCGCCCAAATCGAGCGGGAGCATAAAAAACCTGCCATCAAAGTTGGAAACATCGATGCAAAAAGGGATTTTCTGGACGTGCGGGATGTAGTCAAGGCCTACATCCTTCTCATGGAGAGAGGCGAGAAAGGGGAAGTCTACAACATCTGCTCGGGAAATGCGGTTTCCCTAGGAGACGTGCTGAACAGGCTGCTTGCGTTCTCTTCGGAATCGATCGAGGTCGAGGTCGATCCCGAGAGGGTGCGCAAAATAGATATTCCTCTTCTTGTCGGGGATAACCGGAAGATCAAGAGGGCCACATCCTGGGAACCGAAGATTTCCATGTCTCAGTCCCTCGAAGACCTCATCCAATATTGGCGGGACTGCTTCAGATATTGAGCTCGAGCTGGTTTTTGTGTGCGGCTCTTCGGTCGTTTTCTATGTCGTTTAAAACTTCATCGGTGACATCCCCCGTGGGGTAAACTCCGCTGAAACAGGCACCGCAGAAGTGCTTGAGTTCCGGATTTGCCACTCGGACCGCTTTTTCCAGATCCTCGAGAGATTGGTAGATCACTTCGTCGGCATTGATCTTCTTGGCGACTTGCTCGACCGTTGCGCCTTGAGCCACGAATTCCATCTTGGTTTGCATGTCGATCCCGTAGACGCACGGATGCCGGAGAGGAGGCGAGTAGGAGGCGAAATAGACTTTTTTGGCTCCGCATTCCCGGACCAGGTTGATAATGGCTCGCGATGTGTTGCCTCGTACGATACTGTCGTCGACCAGGAGAACATTCTTTCCCTTCAATTCGGAGACGATCGGGTTGAGTTTTTGACGCACCGATGCTTTTCGTGATTGGTCGCTGGGCATGATGAACGTCCGGCCGATATACCGGTTCTTTACCAAGGCTTCCCTGTACCGGAGCTTGAGCTCCCGGGCAATCTCAATGGCTGCGTCACGCGCTGAATCCGGCACGGGCACCACGACATCGATATACCAATTCCTCTTTTTTATTCTTCGGGCGAGGAATCGTCCCAGATTCACTCGGCAGTCGTAGACATTGACCTTTTCGATAAAGGAATCGGGACGGGCAAAATAAACCCATTCGAACAGACAGGGTGTATGGGGACAGGCCGCGATTTTTTTTCTGTGGACTTTTCTCTCCTTGTCGATGAAGAGCACTTCGCCTGCTCCGATATCGTGGATATCGCTGAAATTCATCATGTTCAAGCTCACGCTTTCTGAAGCAACAGCGTAAGAGGGAAGCAGTCCATCCTTGCGTTTTCCCCAGACCAAAGGCTTGATTCCGTAGGGATCGCGGAAGGCCACGAGCCCTTGTTCGGCGATGTAGGCAGCCACTGCATAACTTCCCTTGATCTTTTTAAATACGCTCCCCACGGCGGCATAAACGTGATCAGGAGATAATTTCGATATTTTTTGATCCTCCAGCTCTTGGGCGAAAATATTCAGGATGGCTTCGACGTCATTGTCTGAGTTAAGGAGACGCTTGTATTTATCGAACAGGACGTGTTTTATCTCCTTGTAATTGATGACATTTCCATTGTGGGCCATCATGATCCCGAAGGGAGCGTTGACCAGGAAAGGCTGGGCATCGTCACCTCTGTATCCGCCGATAGTCGGGTAGCGGGTGTGGCCGATGCCGATGCTTCCCCGCAAGCGCTGGATGTTGTCCTCTGTGAAGATGTCACGGACCAGGCCGTTTCCTTTTTTCGTGTGAAAGCGTCCGTCGTAAGTGATGATTCCCGCAGAGTCCTGCCCCCTGTGCTGGATAGCCAGGAGTCCCTGGTAGAGGTCCTTGAAGACGTTGTCGTTGGCGATGATTCCGATGACGCCGCACATATTAATTTACCATACCCGTTAAAAAATTCATTATATCAGAATCCGGGGCGAGGCTCCACGTTTCCTCTATTTCTGTTCACATTTCGGTTTCCTTGATAGAGTTGATACGTCTCGCTTCATCCATCCCTTCAAATCCATTATATTGCGCTTTAGATCAAGTACAGATGCTCATTTTTACATTGAAGCATGCGATGCACAACCCCATGATCCCTATGGTCTTAGGTACCAAGCCAGTGCGAGTCATGGTTCGTTTGAGTCGCATGCTGGTTGGTGGGGGGGTCTTCGACGAAAACGAACTGTGACGAGCGCCCCCTCTCCCCTCTTTCATTGAATTTAAGATCACCGCGGAATTGGAAATGTATCCCTTACTTCTTTAGAGCATTGATGAGTTCGTTCGCGGTGAGGGAGGCGGTTCCGATTTTGCCCACGACCACTCCGGCGGCCGCATTGGCAAGCATGGCGGCCTCGCGTATCGAGGCGCCGGAGAGAAGCGCCAGGGCTGCGGTGGCGATGACCGTATCGCCGGCGCCAGTCACATCATAGACTTCTTTGGCAATGGTGGGAATATGGAAAGCTTTCTTCCTCTTCTCGAAAACGGTCAACCCCTGCTCGCCCCGTTTGAGGATAAGGTATCTGGCTGCAATTCGAGATAGAATTTTTTGACCGGCCTTTTCAACCTGCTCATTCGAACGGCAGGGATGATGAACGATCTGCTCCACTTCATAATGGTTAGGATTGATAAGCGTCACCGGAGAAAAGGAAAAGAAGTTGTCCACCTTGGGATCGACAAAGACCGGGATCCTTTTCTTCTGAGCGAAGGGAAGCAGTTTTCGCATGAGAGGTTTGGTCAGCAGGCCCTTGTTGTAATCCGAGATCAGGATTCCGTCATATTCCGTCTCCTGTGTGAAACGAAAAATTTGCTCCTCGATACGTCGCGGCACCGGGATTTTTTCTTCCTGGTCGACCCTAACCACCTGCTGGTGATGGGCGATGATTCGCGTTTTGACCGTTGTCGGTCTCTTTTTATCCGTCAGGATGCCCCGGTTGTTTTTGACGCTGTTTTTGATCCACTCCCCGGCAGGGTCATCACCGACTAAGCCAATGGGAATGGGAAGGCCGCCGAGATTCTCCAGATTATGACAGACATTTCCAGCACCCCCCAGGCACGAGGTATCCTTCCGGACTTCGACGACGGGCACCGGGGCCTCCGGCGAGATGCGCCCCACATGTCCCCAGAGGTATTTGTCGAGCATAAGATCCCCCAACACGAGGAGTTTTTTTCCCTGAAAATTGCTGACGATGGTTTTTATCCTGTTAAGGCCGATTTTATCCATCCGTTCTCTCCTTGAGAAATATGGGGTTGGATAGGATCCATGGAACATCCGAACGAAGAACCGTCCTCTCCCGCAGGTAGACCTCGACCCGATAGTCTCCGGGATGCGTGACCTCGTAAGATAGAGAGCCCTCATCGCTCTGATGGATTGTGACACCGTTATGGATGATCCGAAAAGCGTGCTTGATTCCTGGAGGCGAGACGGCATGAAGCACTACCCGCACTCCTGCAGCTGCCGCTCCTCCCATCGGGATGGTCCGTCCCTCCTGTTCAGCCCAGAATCGAAACCCGCTCGCCTGAGCAGCGGCATCGACGGCGCTGTAAAAAAAACCCCGTTTCAAGGCGTTGAAGACGGTCCTCTTCGCTGCTTCAAAATTTTTTGAGAGGGCTGCGCGACGGGGGATGTGAATGCGGAGAGAGGCGAAGAGCGTGCGGTAGAAAAGATGGGCGTCTACGCTGTAATACCCATAGACAGCGGAAGTGGAATTTGCGTTGAGCACATCCCATTTGGCGAGGTTTTTTTTCGGGGGAGCGGCTATTTTACAGAAGAAAAATTTGGGTTCGATCAGCAGACCGGGCCAGTAGGGCAGAGAAGACAGAATGCTCTTTTTGAGTATGCTGTCCGCGTTGATGATCTCGATGCCGCCGTATCCTTCAGGGCCTCCCCAGGTCCAAGGAGTCTTTGAATAGGGATGGGCGATTACACTGAATCCTCCCAGAGAGCGGACCTGGACTGCGGCCTCCTCGGCATTGGAGGAAAAATCCCTGTCAGGTTCATCAAACCCGAGGACTACCAGGTGTCCCCTGTTGGAAGAGATCTCCGATCCAGCCAACACCAAAACTCTTCCTCTCCATCCTTGGCTGGCAAGCGAATCGTAGTTGGGCTTTCCGTGATCCGTAAGGATGATGAAATCCAAGGATTCACTCTCAGCGATCCTGGCGATGGCCTCGACATTTTTTCGACCGTCCGAATGGGTAGAATGGATGTGGTAAGTTCCCACAAGCTCCCGGGGAGGAGACGATGATGCGTCGATGCGATAGGTTTTGAATCGAATGAAATGGTAACCCAGCCACAGCGAGTACACGAAGGCCAGAGCAAGAAAGAAAGTTAAAAGTTTTTTCTTTTTCATGGTTCCCCGGCGGGAGGCTCCCGGTTGGCAAGAATCTTGGCTTGTGCAAAGGGAACCGTGATGATGAAGAAAAAAAGCGCAGCCACTTCCGAATCGGCGAAGTTGTACTCGAACAATCCGGCGGCAAAGTGAGCCAGAAAAGCGGCTACGGCAGCCACGGTGAGCGGAAAGAGCAGGGGGTCTCTATTGGGAAGGAGTCTGATGAGAGAGGAAAACGCCCAGGCCATAAAGGCCAACCAGACGATCAAGGTCGGAATTCCCCTTTCCGCAGCGATCTGGATGATGTTGTTGTGAAGATGGACGTTCCTTTTCGCCTCTTCGGAGAGGTGGTACTTCGGGTGCTGAAAGACCATGTCCACGGTGTCCGGTCCCGTCCCGAAAAAAGGGTATTCTCGAATGATGCGGATACCCGTTCTCATATATTCGATCCGTTGGGCGTTGGAATAGCTTTTCAAGCTGAATATGCTGGCAGCCCTCTGCTTGACTTCCTTCGGGCTGAGCACAAGCACGAGGGCAACTGCAACAGGCATGATGACCAAAGTCTTGGGTTTGAAGAAAAACAAAACCACGGCAGCCGCGATGACGACACCGACCCAGGCGCTCCGAGTCGAGGTCAGGAGCAGAACAACCAGAGACAGACAAAACGCCAAGCCCCAAAGCCACCGAAGTTTATTCCGGGAGAAGACGAACATACTGAGAGCCAGCGCACTGAAAATGAGCATGACCCCGGCCTCTGTCATGTAATGTCCCATAAAACCCTGAATTCTTTCGCCGGGGGCGGCTTTTATCAAGCTGTATCCCAAGGAAAATACAATACTGATGCAGCCGGATACCAGCAAGGCTGTATTGGCTCTTCGGATGTCGGCAGGTTTTCGCAAGCCCATGTAGGCAATCGGGATGATGAGGAAGAGAAGAAGTTTCCTGGAATCGTATAAACTGACTTCGGGATTTACGGAGAGGAGGGAGGATATCAGAGAGAGGACACAATAAGCGATCGCCCCCCAAAAGAAAGAAGGAAATTGTAACCGGATCTTCATTCTGACGAGCAGAACGATCAAGATGAGGAATGACAAGCCGAGGAAAACCTGGCTGATCGAGATCGACACCATAGACAAAAGAAGGAATAAAGCGATGCCGACTGCGAGAAAGTCAAACCGATTCATCATACTTCCATTTTTTATGAACAACGTTCACACAGGATAAAGATGATATAATACCCGGCTGAAAAACACAATCGCCTATCGCTCTCCGGATTCCTTTCCGATTCTGCGACGATCTTATATTCCAAGGCGAGAGTAGGTGCTCGTCACAGTTCGATTTCGTCGAAGACCCCACCTCCAACTGCCATGCGACTCTAACGAACTATGACTCGCATAGCTTATCTTGCAAATGAGTATCTTGACTTGCTTAAAGCCAAACATAATGAATCCGATGGGATGTATGAGCGAATAAAAGATTTAGCCTCCCGGTTTGTCCTTCAAAGCAATCCGGAGCAGCCGGGTATCGGGGGCTGTGTGCGCACGAGAAGAATTATCTGTGGGATCTTTCTTGGATAGCACGGAATGGAAATGCACCCTCGATACACGGAGGTTCTCAGACTGGTCGGTACAGCCAGATCTGGGCGGCAGCTTATATAAAAAGCGGCAGGCTGGATCGGGAATCCAGCCTGCCGGAGAGGGATACGATTATCTTGGGATGCCCGTGTTCTGTCACATCACGGGTAAATGCCTCTTTCCTGGTAGACCGTTTCCAGGCGTGAAACGGCTAGAATTTGAGCCGCCGTCCGGTTGTCGACTCTGTGCTTTTGAGCCGTTTCGCGGACACGGTCATAAGCAGAGATCATGACTTTATGCAGTTTGCTGTCGATTTCATCCAGATCCCAGAATTCGCTTCGCTTGTTCTGGAGCCACTCGAAGTAGCTGACGACCACTCCTCCTGCGTTGCAGAGGATATCGGGGATCACGTCGATATTTTTTTCCTGAAGTACCCTGTCCCCTTCCGGATCCGTAGGTCCGTTGGCACCTTCGGCGACCAGCTTGACATTCAAGAGCGGGGCTGTCTCAGCCGTGATTTGATTCTCCAATGCCGCCGGAATAAAGATGTCCGCTTTGGTGGCGAAAAACTTCTCGCGGTCGATTTCCTTGGCCCCGGGGTAATCCCGAATTCCTCCGTGTTCTCGGACATATGCGGCTAGATCATCGGGATCGATACCTTCATTGTTGGCAATGGCTCCAGTGACATCTTCGACGGCAATGAGAACGGCTCCGTGCATCTTCATCAATCGTGCCGACCAGGAGCCGACATTTCCGAATCCCTGAACGATGTATCGGCAGCCCTTGAGGTTGAAGCCGTGATCCTTTGCCCATTTCTCGATCAGGAAAACGACACCCTGTCCTGTTGCTTTATTCCGCCCCTGACTTCCGCCGGCTTCGATGGGTTTGCCGGTGACGACATGAATGCTCCGGTTCCGCTCGGTGGGCGCTACGGTTGACATGTACGTATCCAGAATCCAGGCCATAATTTGAGGGTTTGTGTTCACATCGGGAGCGGGAATATCATAATCTGGACCGATGTTGTTTCCGAGAGCGAAAGTGAAACGCCGGGCTATCCTTTCCATTTCCTGGCGGCTGTAACTCTGCGGGTCCAGTTGGATTCCCCCCTTGGCCCCTCCGAACGGGATATTGGCTATGGCCGTTTTCCAAGTCATCAGCGTTGCCAGAGCACGGACTTCATCGATGTCGACAAGGGGATGGAACCGCAGCCCCCCCTTATACGGTCCGAGAGTATTGTTGTGCTGCACGCGGTAACCTGTCAGCATCTGGACTCTGCCGTCATCCCTTTTGACGGGGAAGTGAACGATGAGCTCGTTCTGGGTTTCCGCCAGGATTTTGCAAATATCCCGGTCGAAGTGACCGATTTCTTCCGCCTTTGCCAGCTGTTTTTTGACTGTCTCATAGAGGGTGGGCCTGGTTGTAATGCCTTTATATTGATCGCAATGCCATACCCCTCCCTTAGGCCGCGGTAGAAGACATGTATCACTCAATTTACAGTATTTGCACAACCCTTTGATTCTTTCTTCTTCCAGGCCGGGACGACCGGGCTCGTAGTATAGAAATTTCCATTCTTTTTGTTTTGAGACGGGAACGATTTTGTTCCTCATTTTTTTGACTCCTTTCTTAAGCCATCCGTCTACATAATTGCA
Source organism: Candidatus Aminicenantota bacterium (assembly GCA_016926925.1). The sequence continues at coordinate 4,319 of JAFGNQ010000159.1, read as the reverse complement.
ACTTTGATGCCATTCTTTTCAGTCCTTCATCGAAAAAGCGGATAATTTCGTGAAATCGGCGGTCGTTATATGATTATAATATTGATAATAAATAGGTTATGAAATTTAAAAGATTTATCTTTTCCTGAATTCATTCAGGGACAAGTTGTTACATAGACTCAGACAAGCGGGTCAATTTGTACCGCCGGGAGAATATTACCCGTCTTGTAGAGATTGGTTTTCGGTTAATGGGGAATCTTTTTGAGCTTTTCTCTCAGAGTTTTGCGGTTGATGCCCAGAATTTCAGCAGCCTTGGTCTTATTGTTATCGACACTGGCCAGAACACCCAGTATATGATCGGCTTCCGCTTCCGCCAGTGTCCGGTGGCCGCTTACCCCTCTGAGGGCGGAGAAACGCATAAGGGAGGGGAGGTCGGGAACTTCGATGATGTCTCCCTCGGACATGATCACCAGCCTCTGGATGATATTTTCCAATTCCCGTACATTCCCGGGCCAGTAATAGCTTTGTAATACCTTCAGGGCGTTTTCGGAAAAGCGGGGAACAGCCTTCCCGGACTCCTTGGCGTATTTATCGGTGCAATGACTGACCAACAGCAGGATATCCTCACCTCGTTCGCGCAACGGCGGGATTTCTATGGCGAGAACATTGAGACGGTAGTACAAATCCTCCCTGAACTCTCCTTTTTTTTCTAAAGAAAGCAGATCCTTGTTGGTTGCGGCAATAATCCGCGCGTCGACTTTTTGAGGGCTCCTGGCTCCCACCATGAAGATTTCCTTATCCTGGAGAACGCGAAGGAGTTTGACCTGCATGGACAGGCTTGTCTCGCTTATTTCATCCAGAAAAATGGTTCCTCCCTCTGCGGTCTGGAAAAAACCGGCCCGGGTTTCCGCAGCTCCGGTAAATGCGCCTTTCACATATCCGAAAAGCTCGCTTTCCAATAAAGTCTCGGGAATACCCCCGCAGTTTATGGGGACAAAGGGAGCCGAAGCACGGGGACTGTTGTAGTGAATGGCTCTGGCCACAAGCTCTTTTCCCGTACCGCTCTCTCCGGTTATAAGGACTGTCGCCGAACTGGCTGCTGCCTTTTCGATATTTTTCATTACGTCTTTCATAACCTTCGATTCACCGATAAATCCGTGCCGGAGGGATGCCGGTTTTTGGGGTTCTTTTGCAACGGCCCTGCGTGCTTTCAATTTTTCCAGCACGCGCTTTACTGCTGAAAATAGTTCGTCCTCAGTGAAAGGCTTGGCCAGATACTCTTCCGCACCGGATTTGAGAGCTTCTACGGCTCCTTCTATGGATGGGTAGCCGGTGATCATCATCACTTCGGTTTCCTTGAAGTTCTCCTGTATGTGCCGGACCAGGTCCAGGCCGTTGACCTCAGGCATTTTCAGGTCGGTGATGACGAGGTCTACGGGAGCTGACTCGAGAATTTTGATGGCCTCTATCGCACCGGGTGATGTGCTCATCCGGTAGCCTTTTGATTCCAGGTTTCTTTGAAGAACCTCCAGCGTATCCGGGGAGTCATCCACAACGAGGATATGTTCTTTCTTTTTCACATTTTTCACAATTCCCCCTAGCCTTTGACGGAGTTTCCCGTTATAGGAAGTCGAATTTCGAATTTCGTCCCCTCGCCTTCGATGCTGTCAACGAGGATGGTGCCCCTATGCGAGGTCACGATTCCATGGACCACGGCAAGCCCCAGCCCCGTTCCCTGGCCTACATCCTTTGTCGAATAAAAGGGAAGAAATATCTTCTTTTTGACGCTTTCACTCATGCCCACACCCGTGTCCTTCACGATGAGCGAGACGCATTCAGCCGAGGCCTCGGTCTGGATAGTCAGGATTCCACCGTTGGGCATGGCTTGGATGCCGTTGACAACGATATTGACCAAAACTTGGGTCAGCTGGGATGGATCGGCCGTGACTTCCGGAAGTCCCTTGGAAAGGGACCTTACCAATTTGATTCCTTCCTTCGTGCATCGCGACTCAAGAAAATAAAGCCCTTCTTCGACCACCTGATTCACATTGACGCACGTTTTTTTCGGCGGCGTTTGCCTGGCGAACAACATGAGCTTCTTGATCACTTCCCTAGCATGGAGCGAGGCTTTCATGATTTTTTCGATATCTTTCTTGACCTGATCGGTCAAATCCGCCTGTTTGTGTATAAGCTGGGAGAATCCGAGAATGGTTCCCAAAGGCTCGTTCAATTCATGGGCTACTCCCGCCGACAGCTGTCCGATGGTGGCCAGCCTGTCTGCGTGCTGGAGCTGCTCCTGGAGCCTAGCTTTGTCTTCCTCGGTCTGTTTGCGCAATTTTATGAGCGTTATCTCTCTGGCTACGGCATCGATCAGAATGCGTTCCTCTTTGAGAAAGGGGCCTTCATCGAGTTCCGGTTTCTCCTCGGAATAGAACACCTCGACTTCCCCTTGCGTTTCTCCCCCGACAACGATTCCCGCTGATAACTTGTGTTCACTTTCGTGAAAGAGGGAAGTCGTGTATGACTCTCCGTTCAGAGTGATTCTGGCGGATGCAATTTCCGGGAACAGCCAGGCGGGAGGGAGCAGATCGACAATCCCTTGAAGGATCTCTCTAAGAGAGGCTTCGGGCTGTTCTGCGAGTTTAGCCATGCCGAAAAGGCACATCAACTCCTTCACCCGCTCTCTCAGTTCCACCTGGGCTCGGCGGTGTGTCAAGGCAATTCCCAGGGAGTGACTGACAGCTTCGAAAAACTCGAGTTCCTCCTCAGAAAAAAAATCCGAACTGCTACTTTTCAACTGGAGGAGTCCGATGTTTTTCCGTTCTACGGATAGCGGTATTACGGCTACCGACCTGAAATTATCGGGTATGACATACGAAATTGAGTCCTCACCTCTCTCCTTCTCTGCAAGGGAGGCCAAGGCATATGCGGCGTCTCCTGTCCAGAAGCTTCCCTTCTTCGTGAAGTTGGGCCAAGCCGGATCGAATGTTCCGGTGAAAACACTGCGGCAAATTCTTTCTAGGGGAGAATTCCTTGTCAATTTAGGGACGGCTGTCCCCCGGACGTCGATGGTGTATGGCATGATCTCAAAATGAAAAGGGGATTTTGCAGAATGTTTGACTTCACTGCGGTAGAATTTCCCTCGCTCCCGCAACCACATTTCTATGGAGTCGCACTTTGCGAATTCCAAGAGGATAATCGAAGCCTCATGCAGGAAATCCACTCTCAACAGACCGCGAAAGGCCAAGTGCATTATCCGGTGAGTGAGGGAGAGAAAGTCATCGATGGAATACTGTTCTTTTATCATATCCAGTATCTACATTATTACATCGAGCACAATTGTCAAGATGCAGCAGGTAAATACCTGCGGATCACAATTGACATGGATTTTTTTGGGAGTGTGAAACACTTTGTAATCCCCTTTGGGGAGAGGGCATCCCTAAGTTCGGGATCACTCGTGAGGGTCCCCGTGACACTGCCCGCACGTCATTTTCGTGTCTGCATTGCCGACTTCTTTTTCCGGTCCGTGACAGCTCAGACAGGCGGCTGTCGATTTCTGTTGTGGGTATTGCAGCCGAAGTTTTCCATCTTCCCGGGCGTTCAGCAGGATTACCGCTTTTGCGGCCGTGTCTCCGGCAACGCGCGCACACCTTTCTCTCTGTTCAGGCGAACTGATCGCATAGCCTGCGGCCGTGCACCAGTTGGTTACGGATACATGACAAAGCGGTGAACCGCTTTTACTCCGGGTGATTGCGGCGATATTGTTCTTCAGGCCGAATTCACGGCGTTCCGAATGCACATTGCTCTCATCCGAGGGAAACAGCGTCTGTGTGTACCATCCCATCAACTCGTCGATTACAGGGGTGGATGCCTTTGCGTCACGGACCAGGGATACGGCTGCAGCCGCTCCGGTTGCATACTTCAAGGCATCCCGGAAAAATTTCTTCCTCGTCATCAGTTTTTTCATCGAAAGCCTCCTCGGATAATGCCCAAGATTTGGGATGCCGTCCCGCATCCGTTCAGGTTGAAGAATCCAGTCATGGAAAAACCGGATACTATAGTGTTTCTCCTGCTAATTTGCAAGATCTATGCTTTCGCACGTTGACATAGGCTATCTCTGCTTCCGTGATGGATCACGGAGCAGAATAACTTTTGGGGGAGCCGCTGTCCGTTCGCACCTCATGATGCTGGATCGAAAGCGAGTTGGCGTCGTATCTCGTTCGCGTCGCATTGGATGACAGACGCAGCTGGCATTGTGCGTCTCTGCTTGTGTGAGCCGCATATTCACAGAAGGCAGGCCAGTGTGAGTCATCGTTTGTTTGAGTCGCATGGTGGTTGGT
>JAFGNQ010000158.1 GCA_016926925.1 Candidatus Aminicenantota bacterium | reverse complement strand
GCCGAGCCTGTATGGGATCTGTACACATGTCCGAACATAGCGATCAAAGAATTCGCTGTATTCACAAACACGGGAGCTCAGCAGCCGGCCAGAGCTCCCGGCCATGTACAGGGTGCCTTTGCTTTTGAAGGATTCATTGATGAGCTGGCCGCCCGCATCGGCATAGATCCTCTCGAGCTGCGTAAAAAAAACTACTCAACAAAAAATCAGGGAGGCACAGGGATCCCTTATTCATCCAAAGGGCTGGACAAATGCTACGAGCTTGGAGCTGAAAATATCGGATGGCACAGACGGAACAAAACACCCGGGGAAACATCGGGAAGGCTCCGCAGAGGATTGGGGATGGCCTCTCAAATCTGGTGGGGAGCAGGCGTTCCGGGGACACTCGCGGACGTAAAGATCTACCCGGACGGAAGTGTGGACGTTATCAGCGGCACTCAAGACATCGGATGCGGGACCAGAACCTTCATGGCTATGATCGTTGCCGAGACGCTCGGGTTAGAGCCCGAGAGCATCACCGTCAAGATCGGAAACACGGACTACCCCTGGGCCATTCTCTCCGGAGGAAGCCTGACAACCCCATCGGTGGCACCTGCTGTACGGCATGCATCACTCGAAGCAGCAAATCGGCTCAAAGAAATAGCAGCCAACATGCTAAAGATCGCAGCTTCAGACATCATTTTTAGCGATAAAAAGCTTATGGATCGGAACAATCCGGAAAATGCTGTGGAATTCAAAAAAATAGCGGCAGGTTTGCGCAGGGAGACGGTCTTCCATGGAGAAAGACAAGGGCTTCCCCAAGGATATGCTTACAATACTTTCGGAGCCCACTTCGCCGAGGTCGAAGTCGACATTGAAACAGGTCGGATCAAAGTTCTCAAGGTCGTCGCTGTTCACGAATCAGGACGAATTATGAACAAACAGACGGCCGAAAGCCAAGTCATCGGCGGAGTCACACAGGGGATCAGCACAACGCTCTTCGAGCAACGGATCCTCGATGAGGAAACAGGGACACTCGTAAACCCCAACCTCAGAGACTACAAGATCGCCACGTCCCAGGACATCCCCGAGATCATTCCAATCTTTGTGGACATGGTCGATCCCAGAATAAACATCCTGGGGACAAAGGGGCTCGGGGAACCGCCGCGCATTCCAATTGCAGGGGCGATAGGCAATGCCGTATTCAATGCCATCGGCATTCATGTCCGTGAAATACCCATGACACCCGACAAGGTCCTCGGAGCCTTGAGACGAAAGGAGGCCAGCCGATGAAAACTTTTAAGCTTGCACAACCGCAGACACTTGAACAGGTGACGACTCTACCGGCGGGCGAAATATATTTTCTCATGGCTGGAGGGACGGATCTTTTGGACGAGATTAAAAACGAAATCATCGCTCCGGATATCGTCGTCGACCTGAAAACCATACCGAATCTCGACTACATCGAAAACACAAAAAAAGGAGTTCGGATCGGAGCCCTGACGACAGTCTCCGAATTGGCAGAGAACCAGATAATCCGGCAGAATTTTCCGGTTCTTCATCAAGCGGCCCTCTCTTTGGCGACACCCCAACTCAGGAATATGGGAACGGTCGGAGGCAACCTCTGTCAAAGACCCCGGTGTTGGTACTACAGGGATCCGCAAGTCAAATGTCGCAAAAAAGGCGGAAACCGCTGTTATGCTTTCAAAGGACGCAACAGGTATCACGCCATCCTCGGCGGTGGGATTTGCTATATCGTCCACCCTTCCGATCTTGCTCCGGCCTTAATCAGCCTCGACGCTGAAGTGACCATAGCGAAGGCAAAAGGAGAAACTCCCATCCCTCTGGCTGATTTTTTTGCACTCCCGCGGGACAACGTCCGAAAAGAAAACATATTGGAACCGGGCGAAGCGGTAAAAGAGATCCGACTCCCTCCCCTGAAACCGGGTAGTCGAAGCACATATTTCAAGTTCAAGGAAAGAGGAACCTGGGATTTTGCCGTTGTATCCGCAGCCGTGACCGGTGTCATTTCCCGGGGAATATTTGAAGACATCCGGATTGTTATGGGAGGAATCGCTCCCATTCCATGGCGGCTGGATAAGGCGGAACAAATCATAAAAGGCAACAAGGCCACAGAAGAGCTGGCTAGAAAGGGGGTCAGAGAAGCTCTGGCCGGCGCAACGCCATTAGAGGAAAACACTTACAAAAAAGATCTTGCGGAAGTCGTTGTTTCCAGAACAGTGATGTCCTTGATACAATAAGGATCCCGATTCCGCCGTGATCGATATATTGACAGGACCCGTCCGATCAGGAAAAACCACTCTCCTCCTCCGGCTATGGCGCGAACTCAGTGAAGGAGGCATTCAAGTAGGAGGTTTTTTGAGTTTATCCACACCTGAATCAGGCGAATTGTTCGGATACGACTTGCTGGATCTGGCCAAAGACCGAACTTTCCCTTTTATAAGAAAAAGGGGAAAGATAGGTTGGGAAAGAATCGGCCCGTTTTTTTTCATTCCGGACACCCTCGAAAAAGCCCGGAATCTGATTTTTAAAGATGTAAGCTCGGATATTTGTATTGTGGATGAAGTCGGGCCTCTGGAATTGGAGGGGAAAGGGCTGTGGCCTGCGCTGAGCCGGGTACTGTTTCGTTCGGCGCCGAGACTACTTCTCACGGTGAGGACGAATACGCTCGAGCCGCTCGGAAAGAAGCTTGGAGATGCGATTGAAGAAATATTCTCTATTACGGATGCAGATGTTTATTCAAGAATGGTCTCTCACTTTATGAATCATTCGGGCTGATAGAAAAGGACGTGTTTATGAAGAACATTTACTCTCAATTCTTATCCAAAGAGGAAAAGCAGGAATTTCTGACCTTGGCGACAATTATCGAGACAAAAGGCTCCAGTCCCCAAGTTCCCGGAGCCTCAGCTGTATTTTCTCCGGACGGGCTTTTGTATGGAACGGTCGGAGGAGGGCTTCTGGAAGCAAAGACACAGGAAGCGACTCTCGGGGCGATTCGAGAAAAGAGGTCTCTCCTGCTATCCGTAAACCTGACAGGTGAGGTCACATCGGAAGAGGAAGCCATCTGCGGAGGGGAGGCCGTTGTGCTCATCGATACCGAAACCGAAAAACACAAGGATACGTTCCTGAGTTTGGAAGAGAGCCTTAAGAGCCGGATCCCGGGTGTCCTCTCTACTTTCATCCAGCCTTTAGCCGGAGAGCAGGTATCGATAGCACGACACTGGACAGAAAGAACTCAAATCTACGGAGAACACGCCGAAAGGCTGGGGCCTCTTTATCAGGATGAGCTGCAAAAATGCATGTCGACCGGAAAGCCCAAGCTTTTAAAGTCGCTGAGAATAAAGACCGGAGAAGCGGGAATCAGCAATCTCCTTTTTCTCGAACCTCTATCCCCCCCATCCCATCTTGTGATTGCGGGAGCGGGCCATATCGGCCGGGCCTTGGCGCACTTGGGAAGTCTTCTCGATTTTGAAGTCACTGTTATCGACGATAGATCCGAATTTGCCAACGCGGACAACCTTCCGGAAGCGGACAGGATCATCGTCGGGGACATAGGAAAAACGATCCGAAATTTGCCGATATCCCAGGATACCTATGTGGTGATCGTAACCCGAGGTCACAGCCGGGATGCGGATGCTCTCAAGGGTTGCATCGACTCTGATGCGGCCTATATCGGGATGATCGGGAGTGCTCACAAAACAAAGCTCATGCACGATAACTTTCTGAAAGAGGGATTGGCGACACCTCCTCTTTGGGACCGCATCCATGCCCCCATCGGAATCGCAATTCAATCCAAGACCGTTCAGGAAATCGCAGTCAGTATCGCCGCAGAGCTCGTGCTCGTTCGGAATCAAGTTCAAGATCGGCTGCGGAGTGAATGATGATCTGCGCACTGGTGCTTGCCGCGGGAGAATCCAAGAGGATGGGACGACCCAAACAACTCCTTCCATTCGGCCGACAGACCCTCATCGAAAAAGTTGTCGAAAACGTCACGAAATCCGGAGTGGACATAACGTTGATCGTACTCGGTGCACACAGAGAAAAAATCATAGAAAAATTGAAGAATTTTGCCGTCAAACAGGTCGATAATCCCAGATTTCGAGAAGGCATGCTCTCTTCGGTGCAGGCGGGATTCAACGCCGTCCCCAAAGAAGCGCAGGCTGTTGTCGTCATTCTGGGAGACCAACCCACCGTACCGAGTAAGGTCATCGATCGAATCATCGATACATACCGGAAAACAGGAAAAGGAATCGTTCTTCCCGTTTTCCAAAACAAGCGCGGACACCCTATCCTCATCGATACCAAGTACAGCCTTGAAGTGGCGGAGCTCGATCAGGATATCGGGCTGAAAGCATTGATTCGCGACCATGCCGGAGACATCGAAGAAGTGGCCGTCGCTACGCCGGCTATACTCAAGGATATCGATTATCCGGAAGATTATTTCAGAGAGTTGAAAAAAACCGGAGACGAAACTCAATGATCGGGGTGACGTCCTTTAAGACGCATCAGGAAATGGAGGACACATGAAGAAAACTGTTCTTTGGGTGCTCATTTTATGGATCATTCTTCCATTGGCATCGGCCGGAGACACCCGAATAGAAACCGAAATCACCCGAATTCTCGATCAGCAAAAATCCAGCTGGAACGAAGGGAATCTCGAAGAATTCATGCAATCCTACTGGAAGTCGGGCGAATTCACCTTCCAATCCGGCGGCAACAGGCTTCAGGGCTGGGAAGCTCTGCACACCCGCTATCAGAACAATTACAGCGGGGAGAATATGGGCAAGCTGGATTTCTCCGATCTGGTAATCAAAGTCCTTTCCGATGACATTGTCCTGGTCCTGGGTCGATGGGAAGTAGCTACGAAGATTTCAACAAAAAAGGGCCTGTTCACGCTCGTCATTCAGAGAACTCCGAAAGGCTGGAAAATCATCCACGACCACACTTCGCAACCAAGCTGATAAGCAAAAAGACGGGATTTCTTAAGTATAAGAGGATGCGATAAGTTTCCACGAAACAACACACGATAGGAGAAAGCGATGAGGATCTGTGTAGTCGGTACAGGAGCGATCGGAGGATTTTTGGGTGCCAATCTAAGCGTTTCAGGTCAAGATGTCAGCTTTATCGATAAAGGAGAACAGCTGGAGGCTTTCCAAAAAAACGGATTACGCCTTATAACACAAGAAGGGAGAGAGCACCATATCACAAAGGCCTGTTTTACCAACGTATATGAGGAAGCAGGCCCCCAGGATTACGTCATTCTTGCGGTGAAAGCGCACCAAATCAGGGAGGTTGCAGAACACTTGCCGGCCCTCTTCCACACGGATACGAGCATAGTCACGGTTCAGAACGGTATTCCCTGGTGGTACTTCAAAAAACACGGAGGTGAATTCGACGGTCTGCGGTTGGAATCGCTCGATCCCTTAGGCGTTATCGAGAAAAACATCGAATCGGACCGGATCATCGGCTGCATCGCTTATCCTGCAGCTGCGGTAGTTGAACCCGGAGTGATCCGGCAGGTGAATGGGAACCGGTTTTCTTTGGGAGAGCTTGACGACTCTGGAAGCAGGCGTTGTCTGGATCTTCAAAAAGCCCTGATCGAGGCTGATTTCAAGTCCTATATCCTCGACGATCTTCGCTCGGAGATTTGGCTAAAAGCCTGGGGGACATTATCGTTCAATCCCATTAGCGCGCTGACTCACGCCACGCTCGTGGACATTTGCCGATTTCCAGAAACCAGAGCCTTGGCGGCTAAGATGATGCGCGAAGCAGAAGAAATCGCCGGGAAAATCGGAATCACATTCCGCCACACCATCGAGAGACGCATAGCCGGTGCGGAAGGCGTGGGCATCCACAAAACCTCCATGCTTCAAGATGTCGAATCAGGCCGTACTCTCGAGTTGGAAGCTCTGGTCGGTGCTATATTGGAAATCGCACGCATGACGGGCACCTCATCGCCTGCAATAGAAACAGTGTATGCATGCACCAAGTTGTTAAACAAAACATTTACGGAAGCCAATTCCAGGATAACACTGCTTCCCCTGAGCTGAATTCATGATAGAAGGCTTTTTAGGTTTGCGTTCGGGTCAAGGAAAAAAAATGGAGTTGAGCAGCCTGGAACAGAACCTTCAACCATCCCCGGCTGAGAATAAAAATCTGTCCGACGAGGAAAGCGAGCATTATGGATACAAACGAATAGGTGGGGATGAGGCTCTGTACGCCCCAATAGATCAAGAATAGAACCACCCCTGTCAGGACAAGCAGATAGTACAATCCTAAAGTCTTGCCCAACCTCGTAAATACAAAACCTACTGATTTCAAAAGAGCACGGAACACATGCCGCATATCCTGCCGGACGATCATCACGCGCGCATAGTCCAGTATCATCCGTATCAGGAAAAACAGAAAGACGCCGATGATAACTCTGAGCGCAACAAGATAGAATACAAGCTTCTCATTCAGTCCGTTTGCCGTGAATGGTTTCAAGACTGCATTGAAAAGCAGAAAAAGAACGGCACCCCCCACCCACAACAGAAGGGAATAGAGGGTCAAACGGAAAAAGCGTCCGAAATATTTTCCGGCGCCCTCGAAAAAAACACGGGAGATGCGCCGCGGCTTTTCATCACCATCGCCCGCGTTTCGCGAGCGGACCAGGGTATGAAGAATACCGCCGTGCAGGAATACGGAAACCCAGAAATAGAGAACCCCGAGAACGAGAGCGGCCGAGATAATCGTTCGGACAGCCCCTCCCTTATGGATCAACAGCTCGATAAAAATCCCGAAATCAAATCTTCTGACCAGGTCCTCGGCGATAGAGCTGCTTCCCAAAGCATTCTTCAAATATCCCGATACCAGAAAATACAGGCTAGAAGCAAAAAACGCATTGCACACCCAGAGGAGGACCGCCATTTTCATTTCCTGGACCGATCTTCCCACTCCTTGGCCGTAACTTTGAATGACTTTCATCGTTCCATCCTTCCTCACATAGAAATAAAGCTCAGCAGCTTTTGAAATTTGAGCATCCAGCTCAGCCCATATTTCAGCGGCACGTTTGTGTTCGGTTTCAATACAGCCGAATTGTTGATGGTATCGATATCGAGCACCATTTTACCTTCAGGATCGATTTGTGCAGATTTCAAGCGGAATGACCTTTCATAGACATACTTCTTCCACCGTCCGCGCCCGTCCCATTCTTCCCGAACCTCTTCTCCGTTCTCAAAGGTAACGAGAATTTCCTGGGGAAAGACGATTTCTCCCTTCCGCACTACCGTGACTTCGTTCCTGTACAATGGTTCTTTCTGCGCATTTTTTTGATTGCTGGGTTTTTTAAGGGCTCCTTTGAAGAATCCTTCAGGCTCGGGGATCTCGACAGAGCGTATTGTTCCGATGGCATAATCGAGCTTATCCGGGCTCTTCAAAAACTGGTCGAAAAACCAGCTCAAATCCCGTCCGCTCACTTTTTCAGCCACGGCGATAAAATTTTCGGTTTTTGGGTGTTTGAATTTCCACTCTTCAAAGTAAGCCTTCATGATATCCGCCATCACCTCCTCCCCGAGAAATCTCTCCAAAGTCAGCAACGTGAGGGCTGCTTTGGAATAAACATTGAGCGAATAGCTGCCTCCGTTGTAAAATTCCCAGCTTTTGCGGAGGATCGGATCCAATCGGCCGGACCCGATAACCCCGGAACGGTGATAATCGGTGTCATTGACGGCAATGGGACCGATCTTCAACATCGATCCATGTGGACCGTAGTACTTTTCCATGGCTTTGATCTCCGAGTAGGAGTTGAACCCTTCGTCCAGCCAGGCCTCTTCGAACTCGTTCGAAGCGACCATTCCGTACCAGTAGCCATGGCCGAACTCATGGATGGTAACCATTTCCGGAAGCCGCAGGCCATCGGGCATAAACCAGGCGCCCATGGAGGTGAACAGCGTCGGATATTCCATTCCTCCAGCACCAAGAGCTTTGAACGGAGGGTCGACGAGCGTGATCGTCGGATATGGGTAAGCACCGTAATTCCGACTGTAAAAGGTGAGGCCGTTTTTGAGAGATTCCCGGAATCTTTCCTTGAGCCTCAGATGGCCACGGTAAAGCAAGAGTATCATCTCAGTTTCGACAGGAGGTTTCTCCAACGTGAATTTCTCTCTGATTACCACGAAATCCGGGCAGGCAGTCCAAGCGAAGTCATGGACATCTTCCTGATAGTGGGTGTAAGTTACCGTGCCGTCACCGTTCTCGGCTTCATTGATTCGCCTCCCTGTAGCTCCGACGATATACTCTTTCGGGACGGTGATTTCGACCTCGTAGACGCCAAAATCAGCAAAGAATTCCGAATGGCTGTGGTATTGATGGCAGTTCCAGCGGCCTTCCTGGAAGACTCCGATTTTGGGGAACCACTGCGCAACCATAAAAAAATTCTCGTAGAACCCGGAACGGGCAAATACCCTGGGCAGCTTAGCAGTGAATTCGATATCCAGCGTGATCGACTCTCCCGGTAGAACAGGCTGCGGCAGCCTAACCTGCATCACTGTCTGGTCGTCCGAATTTCCATCGTCCGGTTGAATGAAGGACATGTGAGAGGTCAGATCACGGCCGGTCCTCTCATGTATTTTTGTGATCTCGATATATCCCCAATTTTCACTGTCCAGCTTGAATCCACGACTGACTCCTCCGCTTTCCCGCATGAATGTCGTCCGGTTGTTCTTGAATGCATTGAGATAAAGATGAAAAGGCAGCTCGGAGACGGCCGTATCCGATTCATTGCGCCAGGTCAAAGTCTCCATACCGGCAACTGTTTTTTCTTCAGGGATGAGCCTGGCCTTTATCTTGTAGTCAACGACGCGTCGACTCAGGGATGCTAATCCGTTTCCGCAAAAACAAAGCAAACAGACGGATAGGCATAGAAGTATTTTTTTCATAGGGAAGCTCCTCTCGGAAAGATTAAAAATCTCAAACAGACAAACCTTTGTACTATCTATTTCTTAATACGTACGAATACCAGCATAAGTTCCTCTGACTGAAAATTCCCTATCTCCAAGATTTTTGTGTCTTTAAAAAAGGATTTTCAGACCTACAAGTAAAAGAGCGACGGCGACCGGGACGAGAAGTGCCGAGCTGCCGAAGCCGGCCAGCGTCGCGCTGACCGCGGCTATGAAAGATACGGCGAGAAAAATTACAGGACCAACCATCGGTTCCCCCATAATACAGCATTGCGAGGAATTTCATAATGGTTTAATCAGATCAATAAGCATTCCCGGAAAGGGATGCTCTCGGTTCTTTCCGGTGCGAAAAAGATTTGACCCTTAAAGCGGGCTGAGAAGATTTTTTTTGTGATCGCCAGAACAGGCTTTCGATGAGAGAGCGGCTAAATGCGCCTCCCTATTCTCTCAAAGGTCGCGTGCAAGACTTCCACACAATGTTTTGCCTGCTGATCCGTATGGGAAAACGATGGGAAATTGTATCCCTTGTGAACGATGAGGAAACCCGATTTCAAGATTTCCTGGTAAAACTCCTCCTCAAATTTTTTTAAGTTGGGCAGATCCTGTTTGAGTCCTATGGAACTCATATGCGGAATACCGGAATAGTCACATATATGCGGGAAATCTTTCGCTATTTCTCGGAACCCTTCCAGCAATATCGTTCCTACCTTCCGGATGTGCTCGTTGACAGGATTATCCCGAACAAACTTGAGAGTAGCCAAGCCTGCTGCAAGACTGAGGCTTTCCCCGGCAAGCGTGGAAGAGATCCAAAGCTTCCGCCATGTATCCATGATATCTCTTTTCCCCCCCACAGCTGAAAGAGGCATCCCTCCGGCAAGCCCCTTTCCCAAAACCGTCAAGTCTGGAGTAAAGCTGTAGTACTCCTGCGCTCCTCCAGGAGCTAACCTGGCTCCCGTTTTACACTCATCGAAGATAAGGACGATTCCGCATTTGGTACACAGGTCCCGGATGGTTTTCAGAAATTCCCGGCCTGGTGCTTCCCCCATAACAGGCTCGAGAACGACAGCAGCGGGCGACTCGGGAAGTCTGTCGAATTTTTCAAGAAAGTCGGCAGAATCGTTGAACAAAAATTCTACACACAAATTGCGGGTGGAAACGGGAACACCTGCATCTTTATTGCTCCAATCGTGCCAGCCGAAATAGCCTGAGGCCAGGATGATCTCCCTGTATGTGTAGGCACGGGCAAGCCGGATGGCGGCGCTGCAGGCTTCGGCACCCGTCTTCAAAAACCGGGTTTGCTCAATCGATGGAAACATGTCTCCGATCAGCTCTGCCAACCGGGGTTCCAATGGAGATGAAAGAGTCGATACAATGGCTTTTTTCAGTTCATTCGTGATCGCATCGACGACAACGGGGTGATTGTATCCAAGAAGACAAGAGCCGAGTCCCATACCGAAATCGATGAAACGGTGTCCATCGAGATCCCAGATCTCGGCTCCCAAAGCGCTTTTGACATAAAAAGGACCCCAATCAGAGGCATAAAGTGACCGGGGTGTTTTTTCTTCTGTGGAACAGCCTCCCGGTATGTAATTTTGAGCCTTTTTCTGCAAGAAGCCCGAATCTTCCATAAGGACTCTCCTTTGATTCAGTTTAGAGCCGCAGCGCCCCTGGAATGCGGCACGCCTTCTTTTAAGCCATCTCCTTCAAATGTTTTTATAAATTACACCAATTCGTTCATCTGTGCAATATTCGAAAATTCCGGACGGGGCCTTCTTAGCTTATCTTCGTCTTTAAAGCATCACCTCCCACCTCACCTCTGTGGCGATCTCGAATATACCGAATGGGGATCAAGGATCACTTCACGATACACACCATTCCACCACATGCTGGAATTCTCTGACGATGCAGTAGACCTCCACTTTGAGGCGGACTAGAGAGGTCGTTGGGGAATGGATGAAACCATCGAGATAGGGATGTTTTTTTAGAAAAATCCTCAATCTCTATTTAGGCAACAAAATATCTTCGAAATTTTATGACAGCAACACGAATCTGTTCATTTTGAAGTGCGGAGTCGATCGAGCTTGGATTTCATGACCATTTTGGCTGCAGACACGGGCTTGAGCTTTCCCCTGGCTTTGGCAAGAGCGACCATGGCGTCTCGGAAAGTGTTGGGGACTTCCTTTTGTGCGGATTGGGGTTTTCGAACGAGAGTGAGCGCGTCCGTAGGACAGGTCGAAACACAGAGGCCGCATCCGATACACCGGTCAGTATCGAGCACGACCCTGTCTCCCTCGAGACAAAGTGCCTCCATCTGACACCTTTCCAAACAGACGCCACAACCACTGCACTTCTCCTCATCTGCGGCGCAGATAAATGGCGTAGAAACGATGGTCGCGGGTCTGGGGTGCCTTTTGATGCTCCTGAGAACTCCACAGCAGCAACCGCAACAGCAGCAGATATTGATGATATCCTTGGAATTGCTTGGCTGAAGAACGAGGCCTGCCTCGTCCGCTTTTCTCAAAATTTCCAAGGCTTCTTCCCGGCTTATATCACGCCCGATTCCTCGCTCACGGTAGAGGTCCGAAGCTCGACCGAGCACAAGGCAGCTATCCTCGGGCCGGTCACATCCTTCGCCGACGAGCTTCTTCTCCCGCCGGCAGATGCAGGGGGCTACGATAATCTTATCCTGCTGCTTAACGACTTCTTCAACTATCTCGTAGGGCATGATCTCGAGCTGATGGCTGATGCTCTTGCCGATGGGGACGGTTCTCAATTGGGGGCTTTTTCCCCAGGTCTCAGGATTGAGCAGGACGGGCAAATACTCGGCCATGTCCTCTGCCAGTTCCCGATCCAGGTCCTCTACGTGATACTCCCAGATCCCGATGGCGTATTGAAGCGCCATATATTTAGGAGGGCGGCCTTTTCTTGTAAGTTTGAGAATGAGTCCTTTCCGAAACATGTCATCCAGAAGGTCTTTCACACCTTCCTCAGATCGTTTGGCCCGGTGAGCTAAAACCCTGGCCTCTTCAGGAATAAGCGCTAAATGCGGTGCCATCTCAGCTTCTTCCGGTGTGAACAGACGCTCAAGAATGCGCAGTTCGACGCCGGATGTTGTAGAAGGATAGCCCCCCGGAAGATTGTCCAAATGGGCGGCCAATTTTTTATAGACGTTCTTTCTCATTTGATCAACCTCTCAGAATACATCCGTAAATATCATCCCAACCTTACCCGAGTTCTGGCATCAAGCGGGAAGCCCTCATTTCCAAGTTATTGTGAAGCACGTGCCGAAGTCCTGGTCAAGGTGAAGAGTGCCTTCCAGTTGTTGGACAAGGTCATTGACAATCTGGAGCCCGAGGGAATCGGTCTTCCCCAAGGCAAATTCTTCGGGCATTCCGACACCGCTGTCTTGCACAACAAGAGTGAACGATCCGTTATCCGACGATAACCGAATACTTATCCTCCCCTCAGTTCCTTTCGGGAAGGCATGCTTCAAGGAATTCGAGACAAGTTCGTTTATAATCAGACCGCAAGGTATGGCCTTGTTGATATCCAAAAAAACCTTCTGCACCTCTAAATCCAGCTTCAGTTTTTTTTCTTCCCGCCTATAGAGAGATAACAAATGCGTCGTTAGTTTGCGGATATAGCTCGAAAAGTCAATCTTGGCCAGATTTTCAGACTGATACAGGGTTTCATGAATGAGAGCGATAGACTTTATACGATTCTGGCTGACTTCGAAAATCTTCCGGGCTTTCTCATTCTCGATGCCTCTAGACTGGAGCCTTAAAAGACTGGAGATGATTTGCATGTTGTTTTTAACACGGTGATGAATCTCCTTCAAAAGCACATCTTTCTCTTTCAATGAAGCCAAGATCTTCCTTTCAGTGCGTTTCCTGTATATAGCCATAGCTATATGTTCTGAAATATAAGCCAAAATCTCCATGTCGATCGTGGAATAGATGACGTCATTGCTGTAGCTTTGGACGGCAACGACACCGATAACTCCCTCTTGCGTTCTCAAGGGGGCTCCCATCCAAACCTTGGAATCAGCTCCCACCAAATCCACTTCACCCGAAGCAATAAGTTCTCGATGAATCCGCTCGTCCGCAAGGAGCGCCTTTCCGGTTCTTCTCACATAATCGGTGAGGCTTTTTTTCAACTCCTGAGGCGAGAAGGTATCATCTTGCTCATACTCATCGACGACAAAAGGAAACGAATACAATTCGGTCTCGCTGTTGTACAGAGCCACATAAAAATTCGTCGTGTCGATGAGAGTTCCCAACTGCTGATGGATGATCTGGAGGAGTTCTTCGAGGCTTTCCGCCGAGCTTGTGGCTTGAGTGATGTTGAAAAGAACGGACTGAATTTGTTCCGCTTTCCTTTGATCGGTGATATCGCGCACCAAACCCTGAACCAGCTTTTGACCTTTGGCTTCGAACATACTGGAGGAAACGGCCGCAGGAAAGACCTCTCCGTTTTTCTTTCGGAAATCAACCTCGAAAAACACTGCGCCGGTATGCTCGACACTTTCAAACGCCAAGCGGGATTTGCCCAAAGCATATTCAGGATGGAGCTTTGAAATTTTGAGGGACAGAATCTCCGATTTTGAGTATCCAAAAAGCTCCGTCGCTTTTTGGTTGGCATCGATGATGTTACCCTGTAAATCATGAACAAAAATGGCGTCGTTTGACTGCTGAAAAAGATTGTGGTACTTCTCCTTGCTTTCACTGAGAGCACGCTCCGCTTTTTCTCTATCTGCAATATATCTCTGGAGGGTCTCATTGGCGTGTTTCAGCTCGGCAGTTCTCTCTGCAATAAGCTCTTCCATATGCTTATTCTGTTTTACCAGTTCCTCCTGTATCATTTTACGTTCCGTAATATCCCGAGTCACACCCATCACAGCCTTGGTTTCTCCCCGGGTGTTTTTTACGGGGCTGAGGCTGACACTTGTCCAGAATTCTCTTCCGCTTACGATCATTTTTTTTTCAAAAAAGCCCGCTTTCCCCGTTTCAAACGCTCTTTTCAGATCTCGAACATAGTCTCCGGCAATGCCTTGTGGAAATAGATCTGAGACGGAGCGGCCGATCCATTGTGCAGCATCTCGGCCAAAGAGCCTGGCAGCGGCTTTGTTGGCTGTGAGCACCCTGAAGTTTTTATCGATCAAAAATATGAAATCCGTAGCATTGTCGACGAGAGCTCGGTATTTTGCTTCACCATTCAAGAACTCCTCATCTTTCTCGATATCCATATCGCCTGCCTTATCCCCACCTGTGGATTTCGTCTTTGGGAGTACGGCATTTTGAAGAGCTTTTTTTTTAGACTTGATATTCTCTGACATCATGAAACCTTGAATCTCTGTTTGAGAGATTTGGATAAGAACATTCGACGAGTCTGAAAGCCCGGGACGGGCATATAGGAAGGGACATTTACGGCTCAGTCCCTTCGGAGAAAACCATAGAGTTGCACTTCCGAGATAGCATATTCGTTGTTTCCGTCCGATGCAAATATTTTGATGAATCGAGTCCGAACGGGCAGGAATTCGAGATCGGAGACAAACTCAGGATGATCCGGAAGGGAGCTCATGGTGTCCATACCGCTCTCAACTTCTCCATCCGTGCCCAAGATCTCCACCAGGGGCACATAATCATCGCCGGATACGGAATATTCGATCCGATAATCATCTCCGGAATCAACCTGGACCACGATACCCGTAATTTCATAAACATCTCCAAGATCGATGACAAAAAAGGTATCGATCTCTTCCCAGAAGACACATTCCGCCGAATTCCAATCGCCACCTTCAAAAGGGATCCGACCATCCACAATAAGGCCGGCACTGTTGCTGAAATTACCCGAGGCTTGAATTCCTGCAGGGCGGATGACACGCCCCTCATCCCCGGCAGCGGCCCCTTCCTTGGAATCCTCATGATAGCCGAAGATTTGAATTTCAGAAACAGAATATTGGGAATCGCCACCGGTGGCATAGAACTTGACAAAGCGAGCAGTGACAGGATCGAATCCCAATTCTTCGATATAATGCTGATCTCCGTTCACGGTGCTTAAGGTCTTCATGCCCGACTCCGATCCTCCAAAGGCACCGCGAATCCGGACAAGCGGGAAGTACGCGTTTCCATCCTCTGAATAATCGATTCCGTAATCGTCATTCCCGTCAACCTGGACCAAAATTCCCGTTATTTCGAATAAGCCGCCGAGGTCGACAACGAAGAATGCGTCTGTATCATTCCAAAAGATGCCGTTCTCAGTGTTCCATGGGCTTCCTTCGGGTGGGGACTTCCCGTCTATAAGGAGCCTGACGTCATTGTTATAAATTCCATCCCCCAAAATCGACCTTGGCTGAATGGATTCCGACTCTCTATCTTGATACGCTTCAAGCGCAGAGAAAAACAAAAAAGCCAAAACGAAAATGAAAAATATCAACCGGAATACCGTTTGTGTCTTTCTCACTCAATCCTCCTTTAAAGGACACCTCATCTATTTAGTCATACCAGAAAGATATTGGTCGCAAAGAAAATGCCGCTTGACGGAGGTGCGCCGATTTGCGAACTTGTCCCATTTTGATGGATTACCACGTCACACCACAACCAACGACTCATTTATAACAAAAACCATTCCTTCAGACAAGGCACAGTACAAGCACAGTATCCATACCCTGCCAGATTGTTTGGATTCAAAGGATCGGTTTCCCTCAATATCCGACAGCAACGCCATTCGTGCGCTTATCTGCGGCACCATAAAAAATACCGCTTTTGGGATCGACCAAAATGGTGTGGGCATCGCCCTGTCGCCATAAAGCCCCTTTTTTTTCGAAGGTGTGTCCCATAGCGATAAGGGCCTCGATTTTTTTTTCTCCGACGCCGCTCCGCTCTATATTGAGAATATCGGGCATCCACTCATGATCCATCCTGGCAGCATCCACAGCTTCCTGGATAGGCATTTTGAAGTCGATCACATTGAGAAGAACGTTTAAAACCGTGTTGATAATCGTCCGGCCTCCTGGGCTTCCGGTGATCAAGTAAGTTTTACCTTTGCAAACGACGATTGTCGGTGTCATCGAACTCAACATCCTTTTATGAGGTTCGATCAGATTCGGTTCGGTTCCGATGAGACCCTTATCATCGGTATAGCCCGGCTTCATGTTGAAATCAGCCATCTCATTATTGAGAAGAATCCCGGTTCCTTCGGCGACGACAAAGGAGCCGAATCCTCCGTTCAGGGTATATGTCGTCGCAACCGCAAGGCTGTTCTTATCTATCACAGAGTAGTGTGTCGTTTCATTGGACTCCTCCAGTGTCAGGATCCCGGCCCCCAGTTCCAAACTTGAAATCGTTTTATGGGGATCGATTTTCGCTCTGACTTCCCCGGCGTACTTTTTGGAGATAAGCTTCAGCAGCGGGACCTCTCCGAAGTCGGCATCTCCCATATATCTGGCCCTGTCATAATAGGCCAATTTCATAGCTTCTGCGACAAGATGAAGCGTCTCGGGCGCATATCTCTCCATTTTTCCCAAGTCATATCCTTCGAGAATATTCAGCATTTCAATAAGTATGGTTCCACCCGAACTTGGCGGCGGCATGGATACGATCTCCAATCCTCGGTACGTTCCTGTGACGGGCTTCCTAAGGATAGGCTTATATTTTTGAAGATCCTGCTTTGTTATCAACCCCTCGTGTCTATCCATGTCCTGAACGATCAGATCCGCAATTTTGCCGTTGTAAAACGCATCCGCACCTTCGCCGGCAATTATTTTCAGGGACTCTGCAAGTTCCGCTTGCACGAAGACATCCCCTTCTTTGAAAGGGGAGCCGTCTGGCTT